>JANMQL010000069.1:0-5031 GCA_031370475.1 Hyphomicrobiales bacterium
ATAGCCCCAGATGCGCTGGGAGGCCGAGAACATCGGATCGCCGCCATTGCATTCCTCGTCGTCGCCATCGTCCTGGTTGCAGTGAATGACGACCTCGTCGCCCACCTTCCAGCGCCTGACCTTGGCGCCCACCGCATAGACGATGCCGGAGGCATCCGAGCCGGCGATGTGATAGGGGTTTTTGTGGCCGTCGATGGGCGAGATGGGCTTGCCGAGGGCGGCCCAGACCCCATTATAGTTAACCCCCGCCGCCATCACCAGAATGAGACATTCATCCTCGCCGATCGTCCAGGTGGGCACCACCTCGATCTGCATGGCGCTGTCGGGGGCGCCGTGGCGCTCCTGGCGGATGCACCAGGCATACATCTTCTCCGGCACATGGCCGAGCGGCGGGATTTCGCCCACCTTATAGAGATTCTTCAATGATTGATTGGCGTTGGCCGGACTGGCGGCGGCAACGGCTTCGGCGGTCATGGCGATCTCCCGGGAAACTGCAGTGTCGGATCGGTAGCCTATGCCAAGGACTGCTGCACTGCAACAAAAGTCCGAAGCCGCATGGCGGCCGGGATGTTGAATCAAATCGGCGGCCCACCGGAAAGATTCCATTCACGGTTAACAAAGCCTCTCGTTGGTTAATAGCGTAAACAGAGTCATAACAATCCCCGTATCGCGACTGATGGGCAAACGGGAGTAACTGCGATGCTTGAAGACCTTATCACCATGGACCTTCCGAGTTTTTCGGATCTGTTCAACTCGAGCGTTCTGCCACCGGAATCGGTGTCCATGTCGTCGCTGTTCAGCAGCGCCGGCGCGGTAATCCTCGGCAAATTCACCGGCAGCGTGGGTGGCCTCACAATGCCCCTCAACTATTCCGCCATGTTCATCGGCGCCATTGCCGCGAACTGGTTCCTGGGCGGCATCGATCTGCCGATGGATCATGCACTGCAGCAGCCGATGCTGATCACCCTGGGCGGCATGCTGATTGGCGCTTTCGCCATGTTGTGGTGGATGCAGAGCGACCAAGCCAACGCCTGACCGCCGCTCGACTAGGCGCTGGGCTGCTAGTGTGCTTGCCGCCCGATGACCGGACCCGGCGAGGAAGAATTCAAAACCGCCGTGCGATTGCACCAATCCGGTGACTATCGCACGGCGCTTCTGTTTTATCGGCCGCTTCGCTGCCCTTTCAAGCGGATACCCGATTTGCGAGCCTGTTACCCTGGGCCGACACATTGGTGGACGTCGCTTTCCAATGCTGTTGCACTGCAGCAAAGGCCGTGCTTCCATTGCCGCCATGAGCACGCGCGACACCCCTTGGTTATTCCGAACCTATGCCGGCCATTCGACGGCGGCGGAGAGTAACAAGCTCTACCGGGCCAATCTCGGTAAAGGTCAGACCGGACTGTCGGTGGCCTTCGATTTGCCCACCCAGACCGGCTATGACAGCGATCATCTGCTGGCCCGTGGCGAAGTGGGGAAAGTGGGGGTTCCCATCTCCCATCTGGGCGACATGCGGACGCTGTTCGACGGCATTCCGCTCGCCACCATGAACACCTCGATGACCATCAACGCCACCGCCGCGTGGCTGCTGGCGCTCTATGTGGCGGCAGCCGATGAGCAGGGAGCGCCGCGGCAATCGCTTTCCGGCACCACCCAGAACGACATCGTCAAGGAATATCTCTCGCGCGGCACCTATGTGTTTCCACCCAAGCCGTCGATGAAACTCATCACCGACACGATCGTTTTTTCGGCGCGCGAGTTGCCGAAGTGGAACCCGACGAATGTCTGCTCCTATCACCTCCAGGAGGCCGGAGCGACAGCGGTGCAGGAATTGTCCTTTGCGCTGGCCACCGCCGTTGCCGTGCTGGACGCGGTCAAGACGAGCCGGGAAGTGGGAGAATCGGAGTTTCCGCAGATCGTCGGGCGCATCTCCTTCTTCGTCAATGCCGGCATTAGATTCGTCACCGAAATGTGCAAGATGCGGGCTTTCGCCGAATTGTGGGACGAAATTTGTCGGGACCGCTACGGCATTACCGACGAGAAGCTCCGCCGCTTCCGCTATGGCGTGCAGGTGAATTCATTGGGCCTCACCGAGCAGCAGCCGGAAAACAATGTCTACCGCATCCTGCTCGAGATGCTGGCCGTGGTGCTGTCGAGGAACGCCCGCGCCCGCGCCGTGCAATTGCCGGCCTGGAACGAGGCGCTCGGCCTGCCGCGCCCCTGGGACCAGCAATGGTCGCTGCGCATGCAGCAGATCGTCGCTTACGAGACCGACCTTCTCGACTATGGCGACATCTTCGATGGCTCGAAGGAAATCGAGGCCAAGGTCGAGGCGCTGAAGCAGGAGGCAACGGCGGAGTTGAAGTGCGTCATCAAGCTTGGCGGCGCCACTTCGACGGAAGCCATCGACTACATGAAACGGGCGCTGGTTGAATCGAATACGGCGCGGCTGAAGGCCATTGAGTCGGGCGAGACGAAAATCGTCGGCGTCAATGCCTTCACGACGACGGAGCCTTCACCGCTCTCGGCCGATGCGTCAGGTGCCGTCCTAACCGTCAAGGACGAAGTCGAGTATGAGCGCATCGAGAAGCTGAAAGCCTGGCGCAGTCAGCGTGAGGCTAAGGCAGTTAAGATAACGCTCGCGGGCCTCGGTGAGGCGGCCAAGCAAGGCCGCAATATCATGGAGCCGTCGATTGCCTGCGCCAAGGCGGGGGTCACCACCGGCGAATGGGGCGAGGCGCTGCGTCAGGTGTTCGGCGAATATCGCGGCCCCACCGGCGTGCGCCTGGCGATGCGCGGCGAGCATCCGGCAACGCTGCTGGAGGAGCTGCGCGCCCGGGTGAAGCGGCTGGCCGCCAAGCTCGGCGTCACGCCAAAATTCCTCGTCGGCAAGCCGGGCCTCGACGGCCATTCCAACGGCGCCGAACAGATCGCGGTGCGCGCCGCCGATTGCGGCCTCGAAGTGATCTATGAGGGCATTCGTTTAACGCCGGACCAGATCGTCATCGCGGCCAAGGAGCAAGGCGTCCACCTAATCGGCCTGTCGATCCTCTCGGGCTCCCATGTGCCGCTCGTCCGCGATGTCATGCACCGCCTGCGCGCTGCCGGCCTCGGCCATGTCCCCGTCGTCGCCGGCGGTATCATCCCGGCCGAGGATGTGCATGTGCTGAAGCAGTTGGGCGTTGCGGCCGTCTATACGCCGAAGGACTTCGAGCTCAACCGCATCATGGGCGATCTGGTGGGCCTGATCGAAAAGAAAGCGGAAGAGCGGGCGGCCTGACGGAGTATCGCCGCCATCTCCGGCGGTAGAGAAAGAAGAAAACAAGCAATGACCGTGTTCACCGTTACCGCAGGCCATGGGCTTGCCGTCCCCCTGGCATCGGGTGCTCGGCTGCGCGTGGTGAATACGCCGGGGACTCAGGTTGTTGATACCTGGGCCTTCGCCGCCGGCAACCCCTTGGAGTTCTTGTCGATGGAGCATTGCCGGGAAGTGCTCCAGCGCATCGTCTTCGAGCCGGGCGATACACTTCTCACCAACCGCTACCGGCCGATCTTGAAGATCGCAGAGGATACTTCGCCGGGGCGTCACGACACGCTGATTGCAGCCTGTAGCGGCCCGATGTTTGTTCGCGCCGGGGCGGACGCTGGCCATGCAAACTGTGCCGACAACCTGGCTCGCGCCCTGGAAAGTCATGGCTGTCAACTGGGCTTTACCCCACAACCGTGGAACCTCTTCATGCTGGCCCCCGTAAAAGACGGCCGCACCATCGACTTTGTCCGTCCAATCGCCAGGCCTGGCGATTACGTCGAGGTCGAGGCACGAATGGACTGCCTCATGGTGTTCTCCGCTTGCCCGGACGATGTCTATCCTACCAACGGCGGTGACGGACAGCCCCGGGACGTGCATATCGACCTCCGCTTCTGAAGGGTGAATGTGGCAATTAGGGGCGATGCCCGGCGTAATCATTCGGCCGGTTTGCCACGTTCCCATCCTTGACTTGCCGAAAACTTCCCATTAGAAAACCGCCATCCGCGCGGGGCATATAGTCCGTGCGCGTAATGCGCTGCCTCCGGCAACCCACATTCGCCTGTTAAATCAGGTGTTTAAAGTCCGCTGAACCACGGGTTTTCAGCGGCGCCACAGGGCGCGGGAAAGAAGAAGGAACAACATGTACGCAGTCATCAAGACGGGCGGCAAGCAGTATCGTGTCGCCGCCGACCAGAAAATCCAGATCGAGAAGCTCGGCGGTGAGGCCGGCGACCAGGTCGAATTCACCCAAGTGCTGATGGTCGCCAATGGCGGCACCATCGATGTGGGCGCGCCCTTCGTGGCGGGCGCCACCGTGGTGGGCGAGATCGCTTCCCAGGATCGCGGCCCCCATATCATCATTTTCAAGAAGCGCCGCCGCAAGCATTACCGGCGCCGTAACGGCCACCGCCAGGACCTGACCTCGGTGAAGATCACCGAGATTTTGACCGGCGGCGCCAAGCCTGCGAAAAAGGCAGCCGCGCCCAAGAAGGCGGAAGCCGCACCGGCTGCTGCCGAAGCAGCCGCCGAGGCGAAGCCGAAGAAGGCCGCCGCCAAGCCGAAGAAGACCAAGACCGCCGAAGCGGACAAGGAGTAACAGCAATGGCTCACAAAAAAGCAGGCGGTTCATCCCGCAACGGCCGCGATACGGCGGGCCGCCGTCTCGGCGTCAAGCGCTTCGGCGGCGAGAGCGTTATTCCCGGCAACATCATCGTGCGCCAGCGCGGCACCGTGGTGCATCCGGGCAAGGGCACCGGCCTCGGCCGCGATCACACGATTTTTGCAACCGTCGCCGGCACCGTGACCTTCCGCGCCACCAAGGGCGACAAGCAGACCGTTTCCGTCATCCCGCCGGTTGCGGCCGAGTAGCGGCGGGCACGTTGGAGCATGTTCCGCCAAAGTGCGTGCACTTTGGCGACAAGAACATGCTCCAAGTAAATTGTCTGGCGCGATTACTTTCCGGCGAAGTGGGTCCACTTCGCCGGAAAGCGCGCTAGCCGCCGGAC
>JANMQL010000077.1:0-7640 GCA_031370475.1 Hyphomicrobiales bacterium
CCGCGGGCCACAACGGCATCCGCTCAATCATCGCCCATCTCGGCCCGCATTTCCAAAGGGTGCGGCTCGGCATCGGCCATCCGGGCGAGAAGGTCCTGGTGCATCCGCATGTTCTGAGCGATTTCACCAAGGCCGACAAAACTTGGCTCGAACCGCTGATCGATGCGGTGGCCGAACATGCGGGCCTGCTGATCGCAAGCCCCGAGGGCGCCTTCCAGAACAAGGTGCATCTCACGCTCAACCCGAAGCCGGAAAGACCGGCCAAGAAAGAAGAATAAGGATGGGATTTAAATGCGGTATCGCCGGCCTGCCGAATGTCGGTAAGTCGACGCTGTTCAACGCGCTCACGCAGACGGCGGCGGCCCAGGCGGCCAATTATCCGTTCTGCACCATCGAGCCCAATGTCGGCGATGTGGGCGTGCCCGACCCGCGCCTCGAGGTGCTGGCCAAGATCGCGGGCTCGGCCCAGATCGTCCCGACCAGGCTTACCTTCGTCGATATCGCCGGGCTGGTGCGCGGCGCCTCCAAGGGCGAGGGCCTCGGCAACCAGTTTCTCGCCAATATCCGCGAGGTCGATGCCATCGCCCACGTGGTGCGCTGCTTCGAGGACGGCGACGTCACCCATGTGGAAGGCAAGATCGATCCGATCTCCGATATCGAGACCATCGAGACCGAGCTGATGCTGGCCGATCTCGATTCGCTGGAGAAGCGCATCGGCAATCTCGAGAAGCGGGCCAAGACCGGCGCCAAGGAGGCCAGGGAAATGGCCGAGCTCATCAACCGGGCGCTGGCGCTGCTGCGCGAGGGCAGGCCCGCCCGGCATGTGCAGCTCACGGCCGAGGAGGAGAAGGCGTTCCACGGACTGGGGCTCCTGTCGTCGAAGCCGGTGCTCTATGTCTGCAATGTCGAGGAAGCCTCGGCCGGCGCGGGCAATGAATTTTCCGGCCGGGTGTTCGCGCGCGCCAGGGAAGAAGGCGCGGTGGCCGTGGTCATCTCGGCCAAGATCGAAAGCGAGATCGCGATTCTGCCTGCGGCCGACCAGAAGGATTATCTCGAGGCCGTGGGCCTTGCCGAGCCCGGCCTCAACCGGGTGATCCGGGCGGGTTACGATCTCCTGCATCTCGTTACCTTCTTCACCGTAGGACCGAAGGAGGCCCGCGCCTGGACCGTGACCAAGGGCACAAGGGGGCCGGCCGCGGCGGGCGTTATCCATACGGATTTCGAGAAGGGCTATATCAGGGCCGAGACCATCACTTATGCGGACTATGTTGCCTGCAACGGCGAGGCGGGGGCGCGCGAGGCCGGAAAATTCCGCCTCGAAGGCAAGGATTATATTGTGCAGGATGGCGACGTCATGCACTTCCGCTTTGCGACGTGAGATGGACGAATTGCTGCACTACGAAGATTTCAGCGAGGGCCAGGAGATCGCGCTCGGCCCCTATGCCGTGTCGGCGGAGGAGATCGTCGCCTTCGCGAACGAGTTCGATCCGCAGCGTTTTCATCTCGACGAAGCGGCGGGCAAGGCCTCCATACTCGGCGGACTTGCCGCCTCGGGCTGGCATAGCTGCGCCATGCTGATGCGAATGATGGCGGACGCCTATCTCGGCCACGCGGCGGGGCTCGGATCGAGCGGGCTCGACGAAGTGAAATGGCTCAAGCCCGTCCTTGCCGGCGAGACGCTCGCCGGAAAGATGATCGTGCTGTCGAAGCGGGTTTCGGCGAAACGCCCGGAGATGGGCATTCTCAAATGCCGCTGGGAGCTGTTCAACGAAAGGGGCGAGAAGAAGCTGGAGCAGACCGGCGTCAATTTCATCCGGGTGCGGACACCATGCTAGGCCTGCATCTGGATGAGATCGAAATTGGGCTGGCGGTCGAACTGGGCGCTTATGAATTCACCCGCGACAATGTCCTGGCCTTCGCGCGCCAGTTCGACCCGCAGCCCTTCCACGTGGATGACGAGGCCGCCGCTCGCGGTCCTTTCGGAAAGCTCGCCGCCTCGGGCTGGCATACCGCGGCGGGCTGGATGAAATGCTATGTCGCGTCCAACGCGGCGGCGGAAGCCGCACTCAAGGCGCGGGGCAAGGCGCCGGTTCCGCTCGGCCCGTCGCCGGGCTTCACCAATCTCAAATGGCTCAAGCCCGTCTTTCCTGGCGACACGGTGCGCTATCGCTCGTCGGTAACGGGCACGCGCCAGCTCGCCTCGCGGCCGGGCTGGGGCATGGTCATGTCGCTCAACGAGGGCTTCAACCAGCATGGCGAATTGGTGTTCAGCTTCGAGGGCAAGGTGCTGACGGCGATGCGACGATGACACAAGTTCCTGGAGCGGATCGCATCTGAGCCGGAGCATCTCCAAGTTCCGTCATCCCGGCGAAAGCCGGGACCCATCTCGCAGCGTGATGCGTGGTTGACATACGTTCAGTGTTTGCCGTGGCTCCCGGCTTTCGCCGGGATGACGAAAGAGGGGAGCTAGTCGATCCAAATGCAGTCCGCTTCAATGCCCCTCGAAGCCCACCAAGGTGTGCACCTTCACACCCTTGGCCTTGAGTTTCACGGAACCGCCCAGATCGGGCAGGTCGATGACGAAGGCGGCGGCGACGACTTCACCGCCCGACTTGCGGATCAGGTCGATGGCGGCGCCCGCCGTGCCGCCGGTGGCGATGAGATCGTCGATCAGCAGAATCTTGTCGCCTTGGCCGATGGCATCGGCGTGAATCTCGATGGTGTCGACGCCGTATTCGAGCGCGTATTCCTGGCCGATGACCCGCGACGGCAGCTTGCCCTTCTTGCGGATGGGGATGAAGCCGCGGCCGAGCGTATGGGCGACGGCACCGCCGAGGATGAAACCGCGCGCCTCGATGCCCGCCACATAGTCGATTGCGCCGCGCAGGAACGGCCAGGCCAACTCGTCGATGGCGGCGCGGAAGGCGTAATGGTCGGCGAGGAGCGTGGTGATATCGCGGAACAGGATGCCGGGCTTGGGATAGTCCGGAATGGTGCGGATATAGCGCTTGATGTCGAAGCCGTGGCGCAGGTCCATTTGGCGTTCCCCCTCACGGCCATTTAACCACAGGCGGCATCGACGACAAGATCGCCTCGACATGGCCGCCGGTCTTGAGGCCGAACAAGGTGCCGCGGTCGTAAAGCAAATTGAACTCGACATAGCGGCCGCGGCGGACGAGCTGTTCGTCGCGGTCGGCCTCGGTCCAGGCTTGGTCCATGTTGCGGCGGACAAGAGCGGGATAAATGGTCAAAAAGGCACGGCCTACTTCCTGGACGAAGGCGAAGTCGGCATCCCAGCCGCCGGTGTCGAGATAGTCGAAGAAGATACCGCCTATGCCGCGCGGCTCGTTGCGGTGGGCGAGAAAGAAATAATCGTCGCACCATTTCTTGTAGCGTGGGTAGTCGGTGCCGTGGGCTTCGCAGGCTTTGCGCATGGCGGCATGAAAATCCGCGGTGTCGGCGTCGTCCTGACTACGCCGCCGATCAAGCACCGGGGTCAAATCGGCGCCGCCGCCGAACCAGCTTTTCGAGGTGACGACGAAACGGGTGTTCATATGCACGGCCGGCACTTGCGGATTGCGCGGGTGGACGATCAGCGAAATGCCCGACGCCCAGAAGCGCGGATCGGCATCGGCGCCCGGAATCTGCTTGCGGAATTCTTCGGAGAATTCGCCATGCACGGTCGAACAGTGGACGCCGGCCTTCTCGAACACGCTGCCATGGAGTATCGACATGACGCCGCCGCCGCCCTCGGGCCTATCCCACGGCTTGCGGACAAAGCGGGCCTCGGGCTCGATCGCTTCGAGGCCGGCGCAGATTTGGTCGCGCAGGCGTTCGAACCAGGCCTGGGCCTGCGCCTGGCGCTCGGCAAGATCGGTCATCGTGGAAAACTCTCCAGTTGCCGCAATGCTTCGCCGGTTACCATGGCGCAGGCAAGGGCCACATTGATGGAGCGGAGGCCCCGGCGCATGGGAATGAGGAGGCGGGCATCGGCGGCCCGGTGGACCTCGTCGGGGACGCCGGCGCTTTCCCGGCCCATGACGATGACGTCGCCCACGGCAAAGTGGAACTCGCAATAGGGCAGGGCGGATTTGGTCGTCATCAGCACCAGCCTGCGGCCGGCGGTTCGCCGGCGGAAGCTCTCCCAGGAGCTGTCGCGAATCAGCTCGGCCTTGCCGAGATAGTCGAGCCCCGCCCGTTTGAGCGAGGAATCGGACCAGGTGAAGCCGGCCGGCTCGATCACCGCTACGCCCAAGCCGAGACAGGCGGCCAGCCGCATGATTGTTGCCGTATTGGCCGCGATATCGGGCTGATAGAGGGCGATTTCGATCATAATTCCGGCCTTTTAGCGGAAAGCGCCCGGAACGCAAAAATCCCGGGCGCTGCGACACTTCATGGCTAGACTTCCGCCCCCGCCAATGCCAAAAACGCCCCGGTTTTATGCGCCGGGGGCCGGCGCAGCTTCACAAGGGAAACACGACGTGTCCACAGCGGAACATGCGGAAGTGAACCGGCGCGACTTTCTGTTCATCGCGACCGGGGCGGTCAGCGCCGTCGGCGCGGCACTCACGGCCTGGCCTATCATTTACCAGATGAATCCGGACGCCTCGGTTCTGGCGCTGTCATCGATCGAAGTCGACCTGGCGCCGATCGCCGAGGGCCAGGCGGTGACGCTGAAGTGGCGTGGCAATCCGGTGTTCCTGCGCCACCGCACGGCAAAGGAAATCGAAGCCGCCAAGGCGGCCAAGCTCGAGGACCTCAAGGACCCGGTGGCGCGCAACGAGAACGTCAAGGACGGCGAGCCGGCCACCGACGAAAACCGCGTGGTCGGCGGCAAGGAACAATATCTGGTGATGCTGGGAGTGTGCACCCACCTGGGTTGCGTGCCGATCGGCAATGAAGGCGACTATGCCGTGGTCGAGGGCAACGGCAAGACCGGCGGCTGGCTGTGCCCGTGCCACGGTTCGCACTACGATACGGCCGGCCGCATCCGCAAGGGTCCGGCGCCGCAGAACCTGCTGGTGCCGAAATACGCATACATTTCCGACAGCAAGATCCGCATCGGTTAAGAAGGACGATCCTCATGAGCGGACACTCGAATTACCGGCCCAAGACGGCTTTCGGCAAATGGCTGCACGAACGGCTTCCGATCGTGGAATTCGCGCAGGCCCAATTGCTCGACTTCCCGACGCCCAAGAACCTCAATTACTGGTGGACCTTCGGCGGCATTCTCTCGGTCATGCTGGTGGTGCAGATCGTCACCGGCATCGTGCTGGTCATGCACTACACGCCGCAAGTCGACATGGCCTTCGATTCGGTCGAGTACATCATGCGCGACGTGAATTACGGCTGGCTGCTGCGCTATCAGCATTTCAACGGCGGCTCGATGTTCTTCGTCGCCGTCTATATCCACATCTTCCGCGGTATGTATTACGGCTCCTACAAGGCGCCGCGCGAAGTGTTGTGGATGATCGGCGTGCTGATCTACCTGGTCATGATGGCCACCGCCTTCATGGGCTATGTGCTGCCATGGGGCCAGATGAGCTTCTGGGGCGCCAAGGTCATCACCAATTTGTTCTCGGCCATTCCGTTCTTCGGCAAGACGGTCACCACCTGGCTGTGGGGCGGCTATGCGGTCGACAACCCGACGCTGCAAAGGTTCTTCTCGTTGCACTATTTGCTGCCCTTTGTGCTCGCCGGCCTCGTCGGCCTGCACATTTGGGCGCTGCATGTACCGGGCAACAGCAATCCGACCGGCGTGAACGTCAGAAGTGCGCAAGATACCGTGCCGTTCCATCCCTACTACACGCTGAAGGACGGCTTCGCGATCGTCGTTTTCCTGATGGTTTATGCGGCATTCGTGTTCTTCGCTCCGAACTACCTGGGAGAGCCGATCAACTACACCGAGGCGAATCCGCTGGTGACGCCCGCCCACATCGTGCCGGAGTGGTATTATCTGCCGTTCTACGCCATCCTCCGCGCCATTCCCGACAAACTCGGCGGCGTCATCGCCATGTTCGGCTCGATACTGATTCTGTTCGTGCTGCCGTGGCTCGATACCTCGCGGGTGCGCTCGGGCAGCTACCGGCCGATCTTCCGGCAATTCTTCTGGGTGTTCGCCGCCGTCTGCGTGGCGCTCGGCTATCTCGGCTCGAAACCGCCGGAGGGCGCCTATGTGATCTGGGCGCGGATTCTCACGGCCTATTACTTCATCCACTTCCTGGTGATCCTGCCGCTCATCGGCCTGCTCGAGAGCCCGAAGCCGCTGCCCGCGTCGATTTCCGATGCGGTCCTCGCCAAGAAAAAGCCGACGGCGCCGGCCGAGTGATCTGGGGGACAGAAAAATGAAGATGCTCAAGACACTGGCAATGACCGCGGCCGGGTTGGCGCTGCTCGGCGGCGCGGCTCTGGCGGAAGGCCAGAAGGACGCCAAGGATGTTTCCTATTCCTTCGAAGGGCCATTCGGCACTTTCGACAAGGGCCAGTTGCAGCGCGGTTACAAGGTCTACAAGGAAGTCTGCGCCAACTGCCATGCGATGAAGCTCGTCGCCTTCCGCAACCTGGCGGATCCGGGTGGTCCCGGCTTCACGGCCGAGCAGGTCAAGGCGCTGGCCGCCACCTTCACCATGAAGGATGGACCCGGCGAGGATGGCGAGATGTTCGACCGTCCGGGCCTGCCGTCGGACCGTTTCCCGTCGCCCTTCGCCAACGAAAAGGCGGCGCGGGTGGCGAATGGCGGGGCACTGCCGCCCGACCTGTCGCTGATCACCAAGGCGCGGGCCGGCTGGCACGGCACCTTCAACCAGCTGTTCAACGGCATCGGCGGGCCGCAATACGTCTATTCGGTTCTGACCGGCTATGAGGAACCCTCCGAGGAGCTCAAGAAGGAGCAGCCGGAAGGCAAGTACTACAATCCCTATTTCGCCGGCAGCAACTGGATCGGCATGCCGCCGCCGCTCAGCGACGGCCAGGCGACCTTCGACGACGGCGCGCCGAACACGGTCGACGCCATGGCCAAGGACGTCTCCGCCTTCCTCGCCTGGACGGCGGAGCCGAAGATGGAAGAGCGCAAGAGCCTCGGCTTCATGACCATGATCTATCTCGCCGTGCTGGCGCTGCTGATGTATCTGGTCAAGAAGAAGATCTGGGCCGACGCCCATTAGCGAATAGGGAATGGCGAATGGCGAATAGGGAAGACCGTTCGCCGCCCTCCGTCCTGGGCATCATCGGCGGGTCGGGCGTCTACGATCTTGAGATCGACGGCGCCCGGTGGAAAACCGTCAAGAGCCCGTGGGGGAAGCCCTCCGACCAGCTTCGGGTGGGCGAGATCGGCGGACTTCCCGTGGTGTTCCTGCCTCGCCATGGCCGGGGCCACGTCTATTCGCCGAGCACCATCAATTACCGCGCCAACATCGACGTCATGAAGCGGGCAGGGGTGACGGACCTCATCTCGCTGTCGGCCGTCGGCTCGCTGAAGCAGGAAATGCCGCCCGGTACCTTCGTCCTCGTGGACCAGTTCATCGACCGGACTTTCGCGCGCGAGAAGAGTTTTTTCGGCACCGGCTGCGTCGGACATGTGCCGTTCGCCCATCCGGTATCGCCCGGCTTGCAGGACATCGTCGAAGCGGCGCTCGTGGCCG
>JANMQL010000086.1:0-10117 GCA_031370475.1 Hyphomicrobiales bacterium
GTTTCCAGGCAGCGGCAGGCATCCTCGGCGAATTTCATCGGCGGCACCACGAAGCAGTTGGATTGCGACACGAAGGGCCGCTCGCGCCATTGCGCCTCGCCGCCGGCGATGACGTGCAGCATTTGCAGGCACTCGTCCACATGCGCCGGGTCCACCATGCTGGTGCCCACATGCTTCTGCGTGCCGGCCAGGCAGGCATACATGGTATTGATGTCGAGGTCGTGCCCGGTGATCATGTCGCGCGCCGTGAGCGAGCGCTGGAAGAAATGGATGTTGTCGCAAGTGTCGACGATGCGGGCGGCATCGTAGAGATCGGCGAGCAGGGATTCCCGGTAGGTCTTGGTCTCCGGCTCGACGATGAACACGGCGGCTCCCGCCGTTCCGAAATAGACCCGGTTGCCCGAGGGTTCCATGTCATGCTTGGAATCGCGCCCGTGCAGCACGAAGTTTCTGGCGCAGCTTGCCAGCGTGTCCTCCACCAGCGAACGCGGAATGCATAACCGGTCCTTGGCGCTGATGAAGCAGCCGCGCGCCGTCATGGCTTCGATGCAGGTGGGGATTGCCTGGCCGAGGCCCACGGTTTCCAGAAGCTTGAGCGCCGCCTCGTGAATGCGCTGCATGTCGAGGCCGGTCAGGGGCTTGTATTGGCCGCCCACCATGCCGGGACGGACCGCCGCCTCGGCCATGGGGATGGCGCGCGAGCGCAGGGCCTTGCGGGCCTCGCGGCCGCCGCGGCGGCGGGAAAGGTCTTCGACTGCGCTCATGTCAAGCTCCCTGATTTGGCGCCTATTTGCGCTCATTTGCGGCCATCTGCAAAGCCCTTGGTTTTTCGCCGTATGGTGAGATAATATCACCAGATAATCGGTAAATGCAGCGGCTTTTGGCCTAACTCAACGAAAATCATGATGATAAGAGTGAGGAAATCGCGACCATGGTGAACCCCAGTGCCCAAGCGTGACCTGCCGCCCCTGCGGGCGCTCACCGCCTTCGAGGCGGCGGCCCGGCTTGGCAGCTTTCGCCTGGCGGCGGGCGAGCTCGGCATCACCCGCTCCGCCATCAGCCACCAGGTCAAGGGTCTCGAACAGCGCCTCGGCGTGCAGCTTTTCCGCCGCGATGCCCGCCGCGCCGAACTGACCCAGACCGGCCAGGCCTATTATCCCGCGATCCGCGATGCCTTCGACCAGATTGAGATCCATACCCGCACGCTCCGCCCGCCGGTGGCCGACAATGAACTGACCATCCAGGTCTATGTCACCGTCGCCCTCAAATGGCTTATCCCGCGCCTTTACGATTTCGAACGCCGTTACCCCGACATGAAAATCAGGCTTTCGACCTCCTATTTCGACTGGGATTTCGACGAGAAGAACGTCGATGCCGGATTGATCCTGGCCCGCAACCGCTCGCCCGATCACCATTACCGGCCGCTGTTCCGCTCCCTGCTGGCGCCCGTCTGTTCGCCGGAACTGCTCAAGGGCCCCAATGCCCTGCGAACCCCGCAGGATCTCAAGAAACACAAGCTCTTATATGTCTACACAGCCGAGGAAGACTGGCACCTGTGGCTGGAGGCGGCCGGCGTCAAGGGCATCAAGCTGTCCGACCGGCTGGCCTTCGACAGTTATGTCCTGGCGCAGGAAGCGGCCATCGAGGGCCGCGGTGTCGCCATGACCATCGGCCCCTTCGCCACCGAGGAAATCAAGACCGGGCGGCTTGCCATGCCCTTTCCGCTGCTGGTGCCGCACCGCCACAATTGGCTTTTCGCCTGCAATGCCGAACACCGGATGAAGCCCAAGATCAAACGTTTCGAGGACTGGCTGGTAAAACAAGTGGCCGCCGATCCCTCCCTCGATGCCTATCGTGAAAAAGGATGAAGCCCGATGACCGACACCGAAATCACAACCTCCTCGCCGGAAACCGGCCGCCGGGTGCGCCGCGAGGGCGCCAGGCGCGGTGCCGGAGACACCAAGCCCAAATTGCAGCAATTGTCGCGCCGCGCCATCACCCGGCAATTTCCGCCAATGCAGATCGTCTCGGCCGACGAGATCGAATCCATCCACCGCGCCTCGCTCCAGGTGCTGGCCGAAATCGGCATGGACTTCGCCCTGCCGGAAGCCCGCGATCTTCTGAAAAAGGCCGGCGCCCGCATCGATGGCGAGCGGGTGCGTTTCGATCCCGCCATGATCGAGGAACTGATCGTGACAGCGCCCCAGGAATTCACCTTCCACGCCCGCAATCCGGCCAACAACGCCAGGATTGGCGGCAACACCATGCTGTTCGGCACCGTCGGTAGCCCGCCAAATTGCTCCGACATGGATGGCGGCAGGCGCACCGGAACCCATGCCGATTACCGCAAATTCCTCAAGCTGGCGCAATATTTCAACTGCATCGGTTTCATCTCCGGCTATCCGGTCGAGCCCGTCGATCTGCATGCCTCGATCCGCCATCTCGAGGCGCTGCGCGATGCCGTCATCCTCACCGACAAGCCGTTCCACGCCTATTCGCTTGGGCTCGAGCGCATCCGCGACGGCATCGAGATCGCCCGCATCGCGCGCGGCATATCCACCGCGCGGATGGAGCGCGAGCCGTCGCTCTTCACCATCGTCAACACCAACTCGCCCTTGAAGCTCGACCTGCCGATGCTGCGCGGCATCATCGAGATGTCGTCGCTCAATCAGATCGTCTGCGTGACACCCTTCACTCTCGCCGGCGCCATGGCCCCGGTGACCGTGGCGGGCGCCTTGGTCGAGCAGAATGCCGAGGCGCTTGCCGGCATGGTCTTCACCCAGGTGGTGCGCAAGGGCGCGCCCTTTATCTATGGCGGCTTCACCTCCAATGTCGACATGAAGTCGGGTGCGCCCGCTTTCGGCACGCCCGAATATATGAAAGCCTGCATCGTCGGCGGCCAGTTGGCGCGGCGCTACAAGGTGCCCTATCGCACCTCCAACACCTGCGCCGCCAACACCGTCGATGCCCAGGCGGCCTATGAGAGCGTGTTCTCGCTGTGGGGCGTCACCATGGGCGGCGGCAATCTCATCATGCACGGCGCCGGCTGGCTGGAGGGCGGCCTCGTCGCCAGCTTCGAGAAATTCGTCCTCGACTGCGATCTGATCCAGATGGTGATGGAGTTCCTGACGCCGCTGGAGACCAGCCAGGACGCACTCGGCATCGAGGCGATCCGCGAGGTGGGCCCCGGCGGCCATTTCTTCGGCGCGGCCCACACGCTGGCCCGCTACACCGATGCGTTCTATGCGCCGATCGTTTCCGACTGGCGCAACAATCAGCAGTGGGCGGCGGCGGGCAAGCCCGAGGCCTGGCACAAGGCCAATGCCGTCTACAAGCAGGCGCTCGCCGAATACCAGGAACCCGCGCTCGATCCGGCGATCCGCGAGGAACTCGATGGCTTCGTCGAACGCCGCAAGCGCGAGGGCGGCGCGCCCACGGATTTCTGATGGCCGAAGTCATTGTCATCGGCGGCGCCAATCTGGATGTGAAGGGAAAATCCGCCGCCGGCTTCCTGGCGCGAACCTCCAATCCCGGCCATGTCGTCACCGCCGTCGGCGGCGTCGGCCGCAACATCGCCGCCAATCTGGCGCGTCTCGATGTTAAGACCGCCTTGATTTCCGCCGTGGGTTCCGATGAGTCCGGCCGCCGCATTCTCGATGTGACCCGCCAAGCCGGCGTCGATGTCGCCATGGTCAAGCGCGTCGACGGCGCCTCCGGCACCTATCTGGCGGTGCTCGACGAAAATGGCGAACTCGCTGCCGCGATCTCCGACATGACCTGTCTCGAGGCCTTGACCGCCGCCGATCTCGCGGCGCAGGCGAACAGGCTCAAATCCGCAAGCCTGATCGCCGCCGACTGCAATCTTTCCGTCGCATGCCTCGACTGGCTTTTCGCTTTCGCGGAAGAAAACCGCATCCGCCTGCTGATCGAGCCGGTTTCGGTGCCGAAGGCGCAGAAGCTGAAGCGGTTGAAGCCCGGCCGCCGGGCCTTCGCCATCACGCCGAACGCCGATCAATTCGCGGGTCTGACAGGCTCAACGGCGGACGATTCCAAAGCCTTCGCGGCACTGCATGCCATGGGCTATGCGAATATCGTGGTTCATCGCGGCCGCGCCGGCGCAGTCGCGTCCGATGGCGTGGCAGGCCCCGTGGCGATCCCGGCGCAAGCCACTGGACCCGTCGCCGATGTCACCGGCGCGGGTGATGCCGCGGTGGCGGGCCTCATCTGCGGACTTCTGGAAGGATATGACCTGGTGCGTGCGGTCCGGCTCGGCCAGGCGGCGGCGGCGATCAAGATCGCCTCGGCCACATCTGTTTCGCCGGTCCTGAACCGTGTTAGCCTCTTTGCTCTCGCCGGAAATTCCTGACGGAGACGCATTTGCCATTCGAGCTTCACCGGTCCGATGAAGTCGCTGCCGCCTTGAAAGCCGGCCGGCCCGTCGTCGCCCTTGAATCGACCATCATCGCCCATGGCATGCCCTATCCGCAAAATGTCGCGACGGCGCGCGAAGTCGAGGACATCGTCCGCAAGCATGGCGCCGTTCCCGCCACCATTGCAATTCTCGGCGGCCGCGTGAAAGTCGGGCTCGCTGCTGCCGAACTTGAATATCTGGGGCGCGAGGGTGCGAAAATCCGCAAGGTCTCGACCCGCGATCTGCCCTATGTCGTGGCGCGCCGGCTCGATGGCGCTACGACGGTTGCTTCCACCATGCGCATCGCCGCCATGGCCGGCATCGCGGTCTTCACCACCGGCGGCATCGGTGGCGTGCATCGCGGTGCGGAGAAGACCTTCGACATGTCCGCCGATCTCACCGAGTTCGCCGCCAGCGACGTTGCCGTGGTGACGGCGGGCGCCAAGGCCATTCTCGATCTCGGCCTGACGCTTGAGACGCTGGAGACATTGGGCGTGCCGGTGATCGGCCTTGCCACCGATCGCTTTCCGGCCTTCTATTCGCGCGACAGCGGTCATGCCGTTCCCATGCACTGCGAGACGCCGGAGGAGATCGCCGCCGTCATGCGCGCCAAATGGGCGATGGGGCTTAAGGGCGGCATCGTCGTCGCCAATCCGATTCCGGCTGAATTTGAAATTCCCGCCGCCGAAATAGCGCCCGCCATCGATGCGGCGATTGCCGCCGCCGCCGCTGCCGGCATTTCCGGCAAGGAGGTGACGCCCTTTCTGCTGGCGCGGCTCGCCGAGATCACCGGCGGCCGGTCGCTTGCCGCCAATATCGCGCTGGTCAAGCACAACGCCGCCGTCGCCGCCGGGATCGCGGTGGAATTTTCACGGAGCGGCCAATGACCGTCGAAAGGCGCGGAAGGCGCAAGAGTATAGCCCAGCAGCCGCTCAACCAATTGCCGTGGTCGCAGCCGCGGCTCACGCTCGAACCCTCGCGCATACTCTCCGAAGATCAGATCGAGACCATTCACCGCCAGTCGTTGCGCGTGTTGCAGGAAATCGGCATGGACGTGCTGCTTCCCGAGGCGCGCGAAATTCTGGGCCGCGCCGGGGCGATGATCGACGGCGAGCGGGTGCGGATCGGCGGCGACATTATCGAGCAGGCGCTGAAGACACCACCCGCCGAATTCACCTTTCACGCCCGCAATCCGGCGCACAATATCCGCATCGGCGGCAACTGGATCGCTTTCGCCCCCGTCGGCGGCCCGCCCAATTGCTCCGACCTCGATCGCGGCAGGAGGCCGGGAACCCTCGAGGACAATGCCAATTTCGTGCGCCTGTCGCAGTTCTTCAATTGCGTGCACACGGCGGGCGGTGGCTCGGTCGACGCCCTCGATGTCCACGCATCGATCCGGCACTTGCACATCATGCGCAACAAGGTGCGGCTTTCCGACAAGGTACCTTTTGTCATCTCGACCGGGCGCCACCGATTGCTCGACAGCATCGAAATCGCGCGGCTGGCACGCGGCATCTCGAAGGAGCGGTTGCTGCGCGAGCCCTCGGCCTACACGGTGATCAACACCAATTCGCCCCTCAAGCTCGACACGTCCATGGCCATGGGCATCATCGAGATGGCCCGCCTCAATCAGATCTGCGTGTTGACGCCCTTCACGCTCGCCGGTGCCATGGCGCCGGTGACGCTGGCGGGCGCGCTGGTCGAACAGAATGCCGAGGCCCTGGCGGGGCTCGCCCTGTCGCAACTCACCAATCCGGGTGCGCCCTTCGTCTAGGGCGGCTTCACCTCGAATGTCGACATGAAATCGGGAGCCCCCGCTGTCGGCACGCCGGAATACATGAAGGCCTGCATCGCCGGCGGGCAACTGGCCAGGCGTTATAAGCTTCCCTATCGCACCTCCAGCACCAATGCCGCCAACAGCGTCGACGCCCAGGCGGCCTACGAGACGGTGTTCTCGCTGTGGGGCGCCATCATGGGCGGCGGCAATGTCATCCAGCATGCGGCCGGTTGGCTGGAGGGCGGCCTGGTTGCTTCTTATGAAAAATTCGCCCTCGATGCCGATTTGCTGCAGATGGTGATGCAATATCTAGAACCGCTCGAGGTGAGCGAGGCTACCATGGCGCTCGACGCCATGAAGGAAGTAGGTCCCGGTGGCCATTTCTTCGGCGCCAAACACACCCTGGAGCGCTATGCGACCGCCTTCTATCAGCCGATGATTTCCGACTGGCGCAGTTTCCCGCAATGGCAGCAAGCAGGCTCTCCCCAGGCCGCGCAAAAGGCCAATGCCCTGTGGAAGCAGGCCCTCGCCGAATATGTCGAACCGGAACTTGATGCCGCCATCGCCGAGGAAATCGACGCATTTGTGGCGCGCCGCGTGCGTGAAGGCGGCGAGCCGACCGACTTCTGATCTAGTCGCGCGAGTACACCAGCCTGAGCTTGGGCCGCGCGGCGCTTTCGCCGCCCAGCGCCATCTCGTAGGAAAGCCTGAGCGCTTGGGCCTGCCTGTCGCGCGGCATGCCGGCCAGCAATTCCGCCAGCGCCGACTCCAGCGATTTGGCAAAGCCGCGGCAGCCGTTGGCCTGGGCTTCTTCGACAATGAAGGAGGCAAGGCAGTAGATCGACACTTCGCCCGTGGTTTTTTCTTCGATCTTCCGTTCCGTTTCGACTCTACGCAAGGTTCCGTCCTCTCTGCCGATTGTGGATGGCCCCGATCGTTCACCTTCCGCGAGTCCTGCTGCAGACGCAGGTGCCTCGGACACAAAGGAGCTTCACCGCAAATGCCGGATGCGGCAATATGGGAGAAGTGCCATAGTGCTTGACTTAGCGACAATGGCGAAACGTAGCGGCAGAATTTGAGGCGTAAGAAATGGGCATCGAATTTACCAATGGTGAGATCGAAAGCTTCGCGCGCGACGGCGCCGTTCCGCTTTATGGATTGTTTAACGATTGGGTAGAACCGCTGCGCGCCGGCATCGCCCGCAATATGGCGGAGCCCTCGCCGGATGCGAAAATCTACACCGGAAAAAGCGGGGCGGGGCGTTTTTTCGGCGATTATTGCAACTGGGCCCGCATCCCCGAATACAGGGATTTCATCTTCAATTCGTCCGCCGCGGAAATCGGCCGTGTACTGATGAAATCGCGCGGCGTCCGCCTGTTCCACGAGCATGTGCTGGTCAAGGAGGCCGCCGCCGATGTGGCGACGCCATGGCACCAGGACCAGCCCTATTATTGCGTCGACGGCGGCCAGACGATCAGCCTGTGGATTCCGCTCGATTCCGTGCCGCGTGAGCGCACCCTGGAATTCGTCGGCGGCTCCCATGCCTGGGGCAAATATTTCCGCCCCGAGCGTTTCAACAAGACGCCGCTCAACGAGAATGACGGGCTCGAGCCCGTCCCCGATATCGACGGCAACCGCGGCAACTACCGCGTGCTCGGCTGGGCGCTTGAGCCCGGCGATGCGGTCGCCTTCAACTACCGCACCCTGCATGGCGCTCCCGCCAATACCTCGCCGAGCCAGCAGCGCCGCGCCTTTTCGCTGCGCCTGATCGGCGACGACGTGCGCTTCGCCCGGCGCGCCAATGTGGTGACCTCACCGCCCTTCCGCGATGTGACGCTCGCCCACGGCGCCGTCATGGATGCGCCGGAATTTCCGCTGCTGCTGGCCGGCTGATAAAGAACCGGGCGCCGCCCGTTCCCTCCCGGCCATGCTCTATGGCGCCGGCGTCTCGCCCCGGAGCACGGCGGAGAATTTCGCCATGTCGATATTGCCGCCCGAGACGATCACGCCCACCCGCTTGTCTTTCATCCGGACTCCGTCCTTGACCAGGGCGGCAAGTGCTGCGGCGCCGGCCCCTTCGGCCAGATTGTGGGTCGAGCGATAGAGAAGCCGCATGGCTTCGGCGATCTCGTATTCCGAGACGCGCACGATACGCTCGGCCCCGTGCCTGATGATATGGAAGGCATCGGCATTGGGAATGCGCACCGCCATGCCGTCGGCGAAGGAGGCGGAGGAATTGGTGGCGACAACCTTGCCCTGCTCGAAGGACAGCCCATAGGCGGCGGCCTTCTCGGCCACCACGCCCACCACTTTGGTCTTGAGGCCCAAGAGGTCGCGCATGCCGATCACGCCGCAGATGCCGGAGCCGAGTCCGATCGGCACATAGACGGCATCCAACGCACCGGCCGCGTGAAACAGTTCGGCCGCGTAAGTGGCAACGCCTACGACCAGCTCGGGATGAAACGACGCCACCATGTCGAGGCCCCGTTCGCCCGAAAGCCGCATGGCCGTCTCGCGCGCCTCGTCGAAATCGCTTCCCGCCTCGATCAGTTCCGCCCCCAACGCCCGCATCGCGGCGTTCTTTTCCACCGAATTGCCGAAAGGCACCACGATGGTGACTGGAATTCCAACCCGCCTGGCACCGAAGGGAATGGATTGACCGTGATTGCCGCGCGTCGCCGTGATGACCCCTTTGGTCTGGCCGCGCTCGCTGCGAAGCTGCATATGCACCAAGCCGCCGCGCACCTTGAAGGCGCCGACAGGCGTGTGGTTTTCGTGCTTCACCCAGACTTCCGCGCCCACCTCCCGCGCCAGCAGCGGCCAGACATATTGCGGCGTCGGCGGCATCGCCGCGTAGACGATGCGCTGGGCGGTCTCGAGATCGGATGAACTGAACATTCTTGACTTGGCTCCGCCCGCATGTTTCGTGCCCGCCAAACGCAGTCGCACGAAGGGGCCTGAATGGCAATCGCATTCGTATTTCCGGGGCAGGGCAGCCAGGCCGTCGGCATGGGCAAGGCGCTGGCGGACGCCTTCCCGTCGGCGCGCGCCGTGTTCGATGAAGTCGATGCCGCCCTCGGCCAGAAGCTCTCGCAGCTCACGTGGGAGGGGCCGGAGGCCGAACTCACCCTCACCGGGAACGCCCAGCCGGCCCTGATGGCGGTGAGTCTGGCGGTCGTCCGCGTGCTCGAAGCCGAGCACGGCATCACCATTGCCAAGACCGCCAAATTCGTCGCCGGCCATTCCCTCGGCGAATATTCGGCACTTGCCGCGGCCGGCACCTTTTCGCTCGCCGATGCCGCCCGCCTGCTCAAGATTCGCGGGCGCGCCATGCAGGCGGCAACCCCGGTCGGCACTGGCGCCATGGCCGCAATCCTCGGCCTCGATTTCACCGATGCCGCGGCAGTTGCGGCGGAAGCCGCCCAGGGCGATGTCTGCCAGGCCGCCAATGACAACAGCGCCGGTCAGGTCGTCGTCTCCGGCCACAGGGTGGCGGTCGAACGCGCCCTAGAGATTGCCAAGGCCAAGGGCGCCAAGCGCGCCATCCTGCTGGCCGTGAGCGCGCCTTTCCATTGCGCCCTGATGCAGCCCGCCGCCGATGCCATGGCCGAGGCGCTCTCCAAGGTCGCCATGCAAGCCCCGGTGGTTCCCGTCGTCGCCAATGTCGTGGCCGGCCCCCTCGGCGATCCCGCCGAGATCCGCCGCCGGCTCGTAGAGCAGGTGACCGGCACGGTGCGCTGGCGCGAATGCGTGGCCTATATGGCAGACCATGGCGTCACCCGCTTCTGCGAAGTGGGGACCGGCAGGGTGCTGACCGGTCTTCTCAGGAAAAACGCCCCCCAGGCATCGGGCCTCGCCATCGGCACCCCCGACGACATTGCCGCCGCCGCGGCCCAACTCAAGCAAGGATAAGTTCCATGTTCGATCTG
>JANMQL010000163.1:0-5131 GCA_031370475.1 Hyphomicrobiales bacterium
GGGACCTCCCATGGGGGCAAGGTAACGGTCGATCTCGACAATCAGTGTACGGATGGAGTGACTGAGGCCCATTCAGGCGGCTCTTGAGGGGTGGATCGTCGCGGCGACGGCACGATGCCCGAGCGCCGCGGTTCCGGCAAGACCCGGCGTCAGGAAATTCCGGGACCGGTGATTTCGCGCAGCAGCTTGCGATAAATCGCCTCGGCATAGGCACTGTAATCGTCGGCGGGAATGACGAAATGGGCCTGCCCGCCCACCACCTGATTTTCAAAATAGACATCGAGCGTCGGCCATTCGTTGAGGATGACGAGCGCATTGATGGTGATGCCCCGCGCCACGATGCGGTCGCGGGCGGCATTGACCGGCGGCCCGATATTGTTGCGGCCGTCCGATGACACGTCGATGACGCGGCGCCGGGTGGCGGGGGCGGCGGAAAACAGGGCGGCGCCATAGGTAAGCGCCGTGGAGATCGAGGTGCCGCCCTCGGCCAGCCGGCGCGGCATGCGCGCCAGAACGGCGCCCACCTCGTCGGCATCGGCATCGCCGGCGACGATCGTCCATGGCAGCACCACCATCTGGTTGGTTTCGTCGGACCATTGCATGGCGGTCACGGCAATGCGTTGCCGGTCGCCCCGGCGGATTGCCGCCTTGACCTCGTCGCGCATGAAGGCGCGGCCGAGACCCTCCATTTGTAGCCGAAACTCATTAGCATCGACACTGAAGGAACAATCGATCGCCAGAACAAGCGCCAGATCGACGTCGGCGTCCTGGGAGCGGATTTGCGCGGTGGGCCAAAATAGAAAGGAAACTCCGAGAAGCGCCACGGCCACGGGCGCGAACCTGAAAGTCCCGCGCCGCATGGTGTTTCTCCTTTCCGTCAGTGTTGCAGGTCGATGAAATCCAGGGCCCGGCAATCCTTGGCGAGCCAGCCCACCTTAACGTCTTTTCCCTCGGCGATCGCGTCGCTGCCGGCCTTATTCGGCACTTTTACGATGAAATTATTGTGACCGGCCACTTCCAGGCGGGCGCGGATATGGTCGCCGAGATAGATCAACTCGGCGATTTTTCCCTTCAGAACGACATCGGCGGTCTTGGCGGACGGATTGATGTCGACCCGCTCGGGCCGCAGCGACAGGAGCGTGCGGTCGCCCTTGCTGCCGGCATTGACGGCCAGCGCCTTCACGATATCGCCGGAGTCGAGCCGCACGGTGGCGATCTTGTCCTTGCCGATTTCGGCAATGGTGCCCTTCAGCTTGTTGTTCTCGCCGATGAACTGGGCGACGAAGGAATTTTGCGGCCGCTCGTAGAGTTCGTCGGGGGATGAAAGCTGCTGCACCACGCCGTCGTTGAACACGGCGATGCGGTTCGACATGGTGAGCGCCTCGCCCTGGTCGTGGGTCACATAGACGACGGTGACGCCGAGCCGGTCGTGAATATGCTTGATCTCGTATTGCATCTGTTCGCGCAACTGCTTGTCGAGGGCGCCGAGCGGCTCGTCCATGAGAACCAGATCGGGCTCGAAGACCAGGGCGCGAGCCACGGCGATGCGCTGCTGCTGGCCGCCGGAAAGCTGGCCGGGGCGGCGGTGGCCCATCTGCGGCAGCTCCACCAGCTTGAGGATCTTCTTCACCCGGTCCTCCACCTCGGCCTTCGGCATGTTGCGGACCTGAAGCGGGAAGGCGAGATTTTCGTTCACCGTCATGTGCGGGAACAGAGCATAGTTCTGGAATACCATGCCGATGCCGCGCTTGTGGGGCGGCGTGTTGTTGATCGGCCGGCCCTTGAGATAGATTTCGCCGTGGGTGGCGGGCTCGAATCCCGCCAGCATCATAAGCGTCGTGGTCTTGCCGGAACCCGACGGCCCCAGCATGGTGAGGAACTCGCCCTTGGCGATGTCGAGGTTCAGATTCTTGACGACGAGGGTTTCGCCGTCATAGCTCTTCTGCACATTGGCGAAGCGCACCATGGCTTCGTCGGTGGCGGCCTTGCTGTTCATTCCCCTGTCGCCTGTCCGGTTGTCGAATTGCCGGGCATCATATGGTGCAAGCCTGCGGGATGGAAGCGCCTTGTCAGCGCTTGCGTTTCGCGGTCTTGCGCTTGCCGCCGGCTTTGACGATCAAATGTTCCGGTCCATAAGGGAAGCCGGTGATATTGCGGTTGCCTTTTTCCGTGATCACCAGAATGTCGTGCTCGCGATAGCCGCCGGCCCCCTTGCGGCCTTCGGGAATCATGATCATCGGTTCCATGGAGACGACCATGCCCGGCTCCAGCACCGTGCCGCAATCCTCGCGCAGTTCAAGCCCGCCCTCGCGGCCGTAATAATGGCAGAGCACGCCGAAGGAATGGCCGTAGCCGAAGGTGCGGTATTTGAGCAGGTCGTGGCTGGCGTAGATATCGTTCAGAGCCTTGGCGACGTCGGAGCATTTGTTGCCGGGAACCAGCAGTTTCTTGCCTTCGTCATGGATGCGGCAATTGATTTCCCAGTTGCGGATATGCTCCTTCGAGGCCGTCTCGGCGAAGAGCGTGCGCTCGAGCGCCACGTAATAACCCGCCACCATCGGGAAGCAGTTGAGGCTGAGGATATCGCCCTTCTTGATTTTGCGGCTGGTTACCGGATTGTGGGCGCCATCGGTGTTGATGCCCGACTGGAACCAGGTCCAGGTGTCCATCAATTCGGCGTGAGGCCAGGCCTTGGCGATCTCGCGCACCATGGCCTGGGTGGAATGCAGCGCCACCTCGTGCTCGGGAACGCCGACCGCCACCGCCTCGACCACCGCCGCGCCGCCGATATCGGCGATCTTCGCCATCTTGGAGATGTGCCTGATTTCCTCGGCCGACTTGATCGTGCGCATGCGCATGGCGGGTGCCGAAGCGTCGACGAATTCCACGCCCGGCATGGCGTCCTGCAAAGCTTTGCGGAAATCCAGATTGACGTGGTCGAACTCGATGCCGATGCGCCTGGCGCCCTTGGTCAGGCCTTTGACAGCATGGAAATAGTTGTCCTTGGACCAGTCGGTGTAGGTGACATTATCGCCGAAAGTACGCCTGGCCGGCTGGCCGCCGTCGATCGCCGCGGTCACCGAGGTGGCGGCCTTCTGGTCGATCACCAGGCCGTATTTGCGGCCGAAATAGCAATAGAGGAAATCGGCGAGGTAGCAGATGTTGTGATAGGAGGTGAACAGGCAGGCATCGACATTGCTCTTCGCCATCCAGCCGCGGATATTATCCTGGCGGCGCTGCATTTCGGCGGCGGAGAAGGTGGGCTTCACCTTCCTGCCGTTGCTGCGGTAGTCGACCAGGCTGGGGCGTTCGAGGGCGGGCATGGCGGGTAAACTCCGTCTGAAGAATTGCCTCCTTGTTTCGTGAGAAAGGGCTTGTGTCAAAGGATTCCAGCTCATCGGGGCGCGAATGCCGAACTTTGTGCCGCATCCGGGTGTCTGGTTTCGCCCATTCGCCAATATATCCGGGCGGCAACAAAGAGTTGGGGAAATCCGCCCATGACGGCGATCGGCGACTTGAAGCGGCAACGGCAGGCAGCCATCGACGCGACCCTGGCGGGTCCGCCGAAGCGGACGGCGAATCCTTTCTTCGGCGTGGGGCCGATCACCGATGCCACCGCCGACGAGGTCGACGCGCGGCTGTTGCGTTTCGAATTCGAAGCCTGGCTGGAAAAGAACTACCGCAAGCTCGACGACACGGGCCGCGACATCGGCGCCTTCACCGCGGCCGAGATCGGCCGCAGCATGCACCGCGGCTATCCGGCGGATAAATTCCTCGCCGACATGATGCGGGAGATCCACCGTTATTTCGAATTCCCCAAGACCAACAAGATGGCCGTGGGCCTTGGCGGCGGCCATTCGGGCTTCACCGTCTGCGCGCTGCACATGATGAATACCTCCGACAAGGCCCAGCATGTCTATGTCGATACGCCGGCGCCCGAGTCGGAAGCGGCCAAGGCTTCCGGCTTCTTCCGCCAGTCGTGGGGCGCGCAACTGATCGAGCTGCATCGCTATGCCCGCGACGGCGATGAAGCGCGCATCCATTTCGGCACGGCGGAGGGTGCCATCCCTTCCGCCGACAGGCTCGAGAACATGGGCATCAAGCTGTTCTTCGGCGTCGGCCATGAGACCACCGGCGCCACCACCTACACGGAAGCCGAGATCGGCAACCTGCTCGAGTGGATCGGGCGCAATCCGGCCGAGCATCACGCCGTGCTCGACGCCACCTCGATGCTCGGCGCCATGCCGTGGGCGGAAGCCGTGGTGCGCGAAACCATGGCCAAGTGCTGCATGTTCATGCCGTTCCAGAAAGCGATCGGCGGCATTTCCGGCTATTATGTCGCCTCCTTCACGCCGCAGGCGCTGGCGCTGATCGAGACGAACCAGAAGCGGCCATCCTGGGCCATTCCGCGCCAGCTCAAGATCGCCGCCCCGGTCGATGCCAAGCGGCCGCTCACCGGCGAGCGCACGGTGAATGTGGGTCCGATCTACGATCCCGCCCGGGACAAAATGCTGGGCGGCGTCATCAACACCTATTCGACGCTGGCCTTCGCCGAGACGACCTTCGGCCTCTTGCGCTCGGAGCGGCGCATCGGTCCGGTTGCCGAGATGAATCGGCGCTCCAAGGCCAATCGCGAGGCGATCGACGAATGGGTGGCGGCGCATCCGCTGTTCGAACCGGGGGTAGCCGAGCCGGAGCGCCGCGGCGCCGCCGTCACTCTGCTCAAGATCAAGGATGCCGATATCGCCGATCCGGCGCTCCATGCCCGGATTCTGGCGCGGTCGAAGCAGTTGCTCGGCTATGAAGGGGTTACCCATCCCAATGGCGAGCATGAGCGCGGCCTCGACGTGGCGCGCTACGTCAACGCCTTCCCCGGCACACCCGGCGATTATCGCGCCTGGATCGGCGGCATCCGGGCGCCCGACGATGTCACGGCACTCCTCGACAATCTCAAATATGCCTATCTGCGGGCCAAGATCGTTGTCTTGGAAGAAGAACTCGCCAAGCTCGGCGAAATTTTTCCGGCCGCCGCCGCAAGCGGCAGCCGCATCCGCCGGGACGACCCCAACCGCGCCTACAAGGTCCTGGTGGCCGATCTCGTCGGCCTCAAATTCGATGCCAAGGGCAAGCC
>JANMQL010000167.1:0-3278 GCA_031370475.1 Hyphomicrobiales bacterium
CCTTTCAACAAAGAAAATTACTTTGCTAGAAATTGCGCAAGCCTAGGCGAAGAGAGGCGCGAGGCCCTTCCAGGTCACATAGATGCCGATGAGGATGACGAAGCCGGCGAAGATGGTGGAGAGGGTGCCCTTGCTGCCGGCGAGTTTTTGACCGGCCCAGGTTCCGGCGATACCGCCGACGACGCCGCCCGCCACGAACATGGCGGCGATGCGCCAATCGACCAGTCCCGAAAGGGCATAATTGCCCGCCGTGGTTGCGCCAAGGGCGGTGACGGCGACGAGCGATGTGGCGATGGCGTTGGCGATGGGCATGCCGGTTGCGAGCATCAGTCCGGGAACGATGAGAAAGCCGCCGCCGATGCCGAAGAAGCCTGCGAGGGCTCCGACGCCAAAGCCCACGGCGAGGAGCAGAGGCAGCAATTCCCGGGCTGTCGAAAAGGTTAGCCGCACGTCGGGATTGCCTTCGGCATCCTTGCGCAGCGCCATGACAATGCCGACGACGATCATCAGGCCGCCGAACAGCGCCAGCAAATTGTCGCCGGGCACCAGCATGGCCAGGCTCGACCCCGCCCAGGCGCCGGCGATGCCGGCCGCCGAGAAGCTCATGGCGCAGGGCCATTTCACCTTGCCGCTGCGGGCATGGTTGACGAGATTGAAGAGCGCGCTAAGGGCCACGGCTATGGCGCTGGTTCCGATCGCCATGTGCGGCGAGCCGATGCCGACAACATAGAGCAGCAACGGCACGGCGATGATCGAGCCGCCGCCACCGATGAGGCCCAGGACGAGACCGACAATGCCGCCCGAGAGAATTGTCAGCATGTCCTGGAGGGCGATCATAGTTGCGTCAGGCCGCCGCCCGGTTCCACGGCATGCGCTTCAGCATCCGCGCCATGGCGCAGGTGCCGGTGATGCCGGAAACCATGAGCCCGGCGCCCACGAAACCGGCCAGCGCATAAAACCCGGGATGCAGCAGATAGCCGAGCACCGCGCCGAGCAGCGCCATGCCGCCGGCCGCGATCTGTACCTGGCGCATCATCTCGATGGGCTGCTTTCGGTCCTGGGTCACGGGAAGGCCCGCCTTCTTCCAGGCCTCGATGCCACCATCGAGGATGAAGGCATCGACGGAGGCGGCCTTGGCGAGCAGCGGTGCATTCATGCGGGTGCGATTGCCGGACTTGCAGTGGAAGACGATTGCCGTGGCGCCTTCGCCGACGCTGCCTTCGCAGAGCTTCGACAGCGGGTGATTGCGCGCCGCCGGAATGCGCTCCCGGACATGCTCATCGAGGTCGCGGATATCGATCAGCATGGCGCCGCGGTCGATGAGCAGCTTGGCGTCGGCGGGCGAGATATGGGGCAGGGGCATTGGGTACTCCGTTCAACAGAAGATGGATTTGAGGGTTGAAAGCAGGCGCGCCACATTGGGGTCGGACACGCGGTAGAACAGCGTCTGCGCCTCGCGGCGAAAGGTTACGAGATTTTCGTCGCGCATTTTCGCGAGGTGCTGGGAGAGCGCCGACTGGCTGAGGCCCACGGCATCGCTGAGGCGCGAGACATTCATCTCACCCGCCTCGATGAGCTTGCACAGGATCATCAACCGCCGCTCATTGGCGAGCGCCTTCAGAAGACCTGTTGCATCGGCGGCGCGGGCTTCGAACTCGGCGAAATCCATGTCGGCAAGTGCTACACTCATCGCAGTTCCTTATTTTATGTATTGCTAATTTAGAAACAACTAATATATTGTCAAGCCGAAATTCATTCGGGAGCCCTCCATGACCGCCAAACCGCTGATCCAAGCCTTTTTCGACGAACCGACCAACACGGTGAGCTATCTCGTGGCCGATCCCGTGACCAAGAAGGCCGCCGTCATCGATCCGGTCCTCGATTACGACCACAAATCCGGCAAGGGCTCGGTGAAATCGGCCGATGCCATCCTGGCCAAGGCCAAATCCGCGGGCTTCGAGATCGGCTGGGTTCTCGAAACCCATGTCCATGCCGACCATCTCTCGGGCGCGCCCTATATCAAGCTCAAGACCGGCGCCAAGGTGGCGATCGGCGAGCGCATCCGCGAGGTGCAGAAAATCTTCCGGCCGGTGTTCAACGCCATGGATGTGTCCGGCGAGGGTGCGGAGTTCGACCGCCTGTTCAAGGACGGCGACACCTTCGACATCGGCTCGCTCAAGGGCGAGGTTATCGCCACGCCGGGTCACACGCCGGCCTGCATATCCTTCAAGTTCGGCGATGCGGTCTTTGTCGGCGACACGCTATTCATGCCGGATTACGGAACGGCGCGGGCCGATTTTCCCGGCGGCGACGCGCGCATGCTCTATCGCTCGATCAAGCGGCTTCTGGCGCTGCCGAAGGAAACTCGCCTCTTCATGTGCCACGACTATCTGCCCAAGGGCGGCCGCACCAACTATGCCTGGGAGACCACGGTCGCCGAGGAAGCGGCGCGCAACGTCCATATCGGCAGCGGTGTCGGCGAAGACGAGTTCGTCGCCATGCGAACGGCGCGCGATGCGACGCTGTCGGCGCCGGTGCTTCTGATCCCGTCGATCCAGGTCAACATGCGGGCTGGCAAATTGCCGCCGGCCGATGCTAACGGCGTTCATTACCTCCGGGTGCCGGTCAAGCTCGAATTCTGAACCGGTCCGTTTGCCAAGTTCGCGATGCCTACTGTCCTCTCCCCGCGCCAGCGGGGAGAGGAAGGGGACCCGTCGCGTTAGCGACGGGGGAGGAGAGGGGCCAACGAGCATTTTCCGTGATATGTTTGCCGATATGCGCGGCCCAGATCGCTTTCAGTTGCCGAGAGCTCGTCAGCTCCGCCGCGACTCGACGCTGGCCGAGGCGCGCCTGTGGGAGCAGCTTCGCGGCAAGCGGCTCGACGGATTCAAGTTCGTGCGCCAGCACCCTATCGGGCCGTATTTCGCCGATTTTGCCTGCCGCTCCCACCGGGTGATCGTCGAAGTCGACGGCGCGACCCACTCGACGGAGGCGGAGCTGGAACACGATGGAAGACGAACGGCTTTCTTACGCAGGCTCGGCTACCGCGTCATCCGCATCAGCAACGATGAAGCGCTGAACGGAATGGACGAGGTTCTGGTGTTGATACGAGATAGACTGAAGCGCGAGGATTGAGCCGAAGGCCCCTCTCCTCCCCCGTCATGCTGCGCATGACGGGTCCCCTTCCTCTCCCCGCTATCGCGGGAGCGAGGACAATAGGGCGAACATTCGTGGGCAACTGATCGCATCTCTGCTTAGGCCGCGAGCTTGAGCGGCGC
>JANMQL010000177.1:0-11851 GCA_031370475.1 Hyphomicrobiales bacterium
CACATATGTCAGTTCAAATTGATTCGGTGTAACTTCGCCAAGCTCCTGCTTCTTCACGAATGTCTCGAACTTGGCCAACAGCGCCTCAAATTTCGGAAAATTGGATGCGAAACGTGGATACTGAGCGTCAGGGCGAACCCGTCTCCAGTTCAAGACAAATCGATCACGTTGGAACTGGACGACATAGGTCTTATCTTCGGATGTCATAAAGATTCTTACGTCGCGATCAAGCTGGAGGCGCAGTGGCTGGAACTGCGGCGTCAAAAATTCGGGTTCAATCACGTTGAACAGCGGGGGCTGTTCTTGCATCGAAGGGAACTCTGCCTTTAGCTCCTGATAGAACTGAGACAACATAAGGCTCGAGCCAGCAAGTGGCTCAAATTGTATGGAAAATACCGTCTCGTTAATAGGCGGCCTACGGTATTCAACAAGCTTGGTTTCCATAGCTGCCTAATTAACAACGTTGCCGCCCGAGCCGCAATGGCCCGGGCTACTTGTCATGGGCGCTCAGTGCGCCCTGGCCCCCTCGCCCGCCTTGTCGGCGGCAGCCCTCGCCGCGGCGGCGGCTTCCTCGGCCACCTCGTCCCATTCGATGGGTTCGGGCATGCGCACCAAGGCGTGTTTCAGGACATCGTCCATCATCGCCACAGGAATGATTTCCATGCCGGATTTCACGTTGTCGGGAATCTCCGCCAGGTCCTTGGCGTTCTCCTCGGGGATCATCACCTTCTTGATGCCGCCGCGCAGCGCCGCCAGGAGCTTTTCCTTGAGGCCGCCGATCGGCAGCACCCGGCCGCGCAGCGTGATCTCGCCGGTCATGGCCACGTCCTTCCTGACCGGAATGCCGGTCATCACCGAGACGATGGCGGTCACCATGGCGACGCCGGCCGATGGCCCGTCCTTGGGGGTTGCCCCTTCCGGCACATGCACGTGGATATCCTTCTTGTCGAACACCGGCGGCTTGACGCCGATCGAGGCGGCGCGCGAGCGCACATAGGAATTGGCGGCCGAGATCGACTCCTTCATCACGTCGCGCAGGTTCCCGGTCACCGTCATCTTGCCCTTGCCGGGCATCATCAGGGCCTCGATGGTCAAGAGCTCGCCGCCCACCTCGGTCCAGGCCAAGCCGGTGACGATGCCCACCTGGTCCTCGCGTTCGGCCTCGCCGTAGCGGAATTTCTGCACGCCGAGATACAGGTTGACGAGTTCCGCCGTCACCTTGATCTTCTTTTTCTTGCCTTTCGACATCATGAGATCTTTGACCGCCTTGCGGGCCAGCGTGTTGATCTCGCGCTCCAGCGAGCGCACCCCGGCCTCGCGGGTGTAGTGGCGCAGGATTTCGTAGATGGCATCGTCGCCGATCTCGAATTCCTTCTTCTGCAGCCCGTGATGCTCCATCGACTTCGGCACCAGATGGCGCTTGGCGATCTCGAGCTTCTCATCCTCGGTGTAGCCGGCGATGCGGATGATCTCCATGCGGTCCATCAGCGCCGGTGGAATGTTGAGGGTATTCGAGGTGGTCACGAACATGACGCTCGACAGGTCGTATTCGACCTCGAGATAGTGGTCCATGAAGGTCGAGTTCTGCTCGGGATCGAGCACCTCGAGGAGGGCGGATGAGGGATCGCCGCGGAAATCCATGCCCATCTTGTCGATCTCGTCGAGCAGGAAGAGCGGATTGGATTTCTTGGCCTTGCGCATCGACTGGATGACCTTGCCGGGCATCGAGCCGATATAGGTGCGGCGGTGGCCGCGGATTTCGGCCTCGTCGCGCACGCCGCCCAGCGACATGCGGATGAATTCGCGCCCCGTCGCCCGGGCGATCGACTTGCCGAGCGAGGTCTTGCCGACGCCAGGGGGGCCGACCAGGCAGAGGATGGGACCGCGCAGCTTGTTGGTGCGGCTCTGCACGGCGAGATATTCGACGATCCGCTCCTTCACCTTGTCGAGGCCGAAGTGATCGGTGTCGAGCACGTTCTGGGCGAAGTCGAGATCCTTCTTGACCTTGCTCTTCTGGCCCCAGGGAATGCCGAGCAGCCAGTCGAGATAGTTGCGCACGACGGTCGCTTCCGCCGACATGGGGCTCATCTGGCGCAGCTTCTTGATCTCGGCCTCGGCGCGCTCGCGGGCTTCCTTGGAGAATTTGGTGTTCTTGATCTTGAGATCGAGCTCGCCCATCTCGTCGCGCTCTTCGCCGTCGCCGAGTTCCTTCTGGATGGCCTTCATCTGCTCGTTCAGGTAATATTCGCGCTGGGTCTTCTCCATCTGGCGCTTGACGCGCGAGCGGATGCGCTTCTCGACCTGGAGCACGGAAATCTCGCCCTCCATGAGCGCGAAGACCTTTTCCAGCCGGGCCTGCACCGAGGTCATCTCGAGAAGCTCCTGCTTCTCGGGAATCTTGATCGCCAGATGGGCGGCGATGGTGTCGGCGAGCTTGGCGTAATCGGTGATCTGGCTCAGGGTGGCGAGGATTTCCTGCGGCACCTTCTTGTTGAGCTTCACATAGCTTTCGAACTGCGACACGGCGGTGCGGGCCAGCGCCTCGACCTCGTTTTCCGCGCCCATCTCGCTGGCGGCGGTGCGCACTTCGGCCTCGAAGAATTCGCTGCGGCCGGTGAAGCGCTCGACATTGGCGCGCTCGACGCCCTCGACCAGCACCTTGACGGTGCCGTCGGGCAGCTTGAGCAATTGCAGAACCTGAGCCAGCGTGCCGGTCTTGTAAATGGCGTCGATGGCCGGATCGTCGTCGGCCGGGTTCTTCTGGGCGACCAGCAAAATCCGCTTGTCGTCGCGCATCACGTCTTCCAGCGCCTTGATCGACTTGTCGCGGCCGACGAACAGCGGCACGATCATGTGCGGAAAGACCACGATATCGCGCAAGGGCAGGACGGGAAGCGTCTCAAGACTGCCTTCGCTCACGGGAGTTTTGGCCGGTTTCGTCATTCTTGTTCCTTTCGCCGGGCAGGGCCGGAATCACCGCATCATACGCACAAACGGACGGGAACGCAGCCCGATCCTGTCACCTGAAAATGGAGGCGCGGTTAACGGATTTCAATGGCCGGGCCTTCCGTACAAATATATCCGGGAGCCGCATGCATACTTTTCCTTCTCCCCGTGGGGGAGAAGGAGGGGCCCAGGCGAAGCCTGGGAGGATGAGGGGGGTCAGATCCCGCAATTGATGAACCTGATCCCCCTCTCCCTCCCATTGCGTGCCGCAATGGGCCCCGCCCTCGCCCCCAAGGGGCGAGGGAAATCTTCCGCGCGTTTCAGTGACGCGATACCGCGCTCCTAAGCCGAGGCGGCGGGGGCCATCTTGATGTTCGACTGCTTGTCGCGGTCGGCGTAGATGAGCAGCGGCTTGCTGTCGCCCTCCACCGCGTCGCGCGAGATCACCACTTCCTCGACCCCGTTCATGGCCGGCAGGTCGAACATGGTCTCGAGCAGGATCATCTCCATGATCGAACGCAGGCCGCGGGCTCCGGTCTTGCGGTCCACCGCGCGGCGGGCAATCGCCTTCATCGCTTCCTCGTGGAAGGTCAGCTTGACGCCTTCCATCTCGAACAGCCGCTGATACTGCTTGACCAGCGCGTTCTTCGGCTCGGTCAGGATCTGGATCAGCGCCGACTCGTCGAGGTCTTCCAAGGTCGCTGTCACCGGCAGGCGGCCGACGAATTCCGGAATGAGGCCGAAACGCAGCAGATCCTCGGGCTCGACCTCGCGCAGCACGGCACCCGTGCGCCGGTCGTCGACCGACTTGACCTCGGCGCCGAAGCCGATGCCGGAGCCCCTGCCACGCTGAGTGATGATGCGCTCGAGGCCGGCGAAGGCGCCGCCGCAGATGAACAGGATGTTGGTGGTATCGACCTGCAGGAATTCCTGCTGCGGATGCTTGCGCCCGCCCTGGGGCGGCACCGAGGCGACGGTGCCTTCCATGATCTTGAGCAGGGCCTGCTGTACGCCCTCGCCCGAGACATCGCGGGTGATCGAGGGATTGTCCGACTTGCGGCTGATCTTGTCCACCTCGTCGATATAGACGATGCCGCGCTGGGCCCGCTCGACATTGTAGTCGGCCGCCTGCAGCAGCTTCAGAATGATGTTCTCAACGTCCTCGCCGACATAGCCCGCCTCGGTCAGCGTCGTGGCGTCGGCCATGGTGAAGGGCACGTCGAGGATGCGGGCCAGCGTCTGGGCCAGCAGCGTCTTGCCCGAGCCCGTGGGTCCCAACAGCAGGATGTTCGACTTCGCCAGCTCGACGTCGTTGTTCTTCGCCGCGTGGTTCAGGCGCTTGTAATGATTGTGCACGGCCACCGGGAGAACCTTCTTGGCGTAGTCCTGGCCGATGACGTAATCGTCGAGAACCTTGCGGATCTCATGCGGCGTGGGCACGCCGTCCTTGGACTTGACCAGCGAGGTCTTGTTCTCCTCGCGGATGATGTCCATGCACAGCTCGACGCATTCGTCGCAAATGAATACGGTCGGTCCGGCAATGAGCTTGCGGACCTCGTGCTGGCTCTTGCCGCAAAAGGAGCAGTACAAGGTATTCTTGTTGTCGCTCCCGCTCGCCTTGCTCATGTCGTCTCCTTGGGATCGTTACTTTATATAATAAGCCGCTTGTGTTTAAGGGAATTTTACTGCCGCTTCGGTAGTTGGTCCCTTTTTGCCGCACCGCGCGCCCGACTCAATATCCAGCATGGCGCGGCTTGGTTAATCAAGGATTGACTGCACGAAGCGGGCCAGAACCGGACTCTCCGTAAATTTTTCCGTCCGGCACGTGTCCGCGCTTCAACAATCCTCGCAACTACTTGGAATCGCTTGGCATTGGACGCTTGTCCAAAACCTTGTCGACGATGCCGAAGTCGCGCGCCGCCTCGGCGGTGAAGAAATTGTCGCGTTCCAGGGCGGTCTCGATGGTCTTGATGTCCTTGCCGGTGTGTTTCACATAGATCTCGTTCAGCCGCGTCTTCAGGCTTTCGACTTCCTTGGCATGGATCATGATATCGGTCACCTGGCCCTGATAGCCGCCCGACGGCTGGTGCACCATGATGCGGGCGTTGGGGAGCGCGAAGCGCATGTTCTTGTCGCCCGCCGCCAGCAGCAGCGATCCCATGGAGGCCGCCTGGCCCATCACCGTGGTCGATACCGCCGGCCGGATGAACTGCATGGTGTCGTAGATCGACAGGCCCGCCGTCACCACGCCGCCCGGCGAGTTGATGTAAATGGAAATCTCCTTCTTCGGGTTGTCGGCCTCGAGGAAGAGAAGCTGCATGTTCACCGAGGCCGCGACATTGTCGTCGATCGGCCCGGTGATGAAGATGATGCGCTCGCGCAGCAGCCTGGACGGCAGGTCGTAGACGCGCTCGCCGCGCGCTTCCTGCTGGATGACGGAGGGCCAGAAGGAACCCTGGGTGACGAATTCGACGGGATCGCGCATGGGGGTCAGGTCTTTCGTGAATCGGTGCAATGGCGTTGGCACATAGATAGGTGAGGCTCGGCGCTCAGGGAAGCCCCCTCCTTTCCTTCTCCCCCAAGGGGCGAGGGAAAAAACTACAAATCCGATCAGCCGCCGCTCGGCGGCGCGGTGCGGCGCGGCTTGGGACTGGCGCCGTGGCTGTGCTCGCCGCCATGGGCGCGGGCGTGATCGTGTTCGTGGTGATCGTGGCCGTGATGATGCTCGTGACCATGACGGTCGTGGCCGTGATCGTGATCGTGGTCATCGCCGTGATCGTCGCCGCCGGCGTCAACATGGGCGACGTGATCGCTCTCGTCCTCGTCCTGGACCATGGCCTGGAGTTCGTCGCGGCTTATCGCCTTGTCGGAAACCTTGGCCCGCGACACGATCAGGTCGACCACCTTCTGCTCGAAGATCGGCCCACGCAATTCCATGATGGCGCGCGGGTTCTTGCGGTAATGCTCGAACACCTGCTTTTCCTGGCCGGGGAACTGGCGGGCCCGCGCCAAGAGCGCCTGCTGCAATTCCGGCTCGGTGACGGCCACCCCCTCCTTCTCCCCCATGGTGCCCAGCACCAGGCCAAGCCGCACCCGGCGCTCGGCGATGGCGCGGTATTCCTTGCGGGCATCGTCCTCGGTCGTCTTCTCGTCGGCGAAGCTCTTGCCCGCCCGCTGCATCTCGGCGGCAAGGGCGCTCCAGATGCCGTTGAACTCGGATTCGACCAGCTTTTCCGGCAGCTCGAAGCTGTAAAGCTTGTCGAGGGCATCGAGTACGTCGCGCTTCAGCTTCATCGCCGTCATGCGGCCGAATTCCTCGCCGAGCCTGGTCCCGATCATGTCCCTGAGTTTGGCCAGATCCTCGAAGCCCATCTTCTTGGCGAACTCCTCGTCGATCGCCGCATCCTTGGGCGCCTCGACAGCCTTCACCTTGACGTCGAATTCGGCCGCTTTGCCGGCTAGCTCCTTGACGCCGTAGCTGGCGGGGAACGTCACCTTGACCTGCTTCGCATCGCCCGTCTTGGCGCCGGTCAACTGGTCCTCGAAGCCCGGAATGAACTGGCCGGAGCCGATCTCGAGGGGCACATCTTCGGCCTTGCCGCCGTCGAATTCCTTGCCGTCGATCCGGCCGAGAAAATCGATGGTCAGCCGGTCGCCCTTGGCGGCCTTGGCGCCCTCGCCCTTCGCTTCAAACGTCTTGGATTGGGCGGCGACGCGGCCAAGAGCCTCGCCGATATGGGCGTCCGTCACCGCGACCGCATGGCGGGCGAGTTCCACGCCGGAGACATCCTTGAGCTCGAAATCCGGGATCACCTCGAAGGCCAGCGAGAATGAGAGATCGCCCTTGCCGTCCATGATGGCCGCGACTTCCGCCGCATCCTCGGGCAGCTTCACTTCCGGCTGGTAGGCGGGCTTCAGCTTGCGCTCGGCCAGCACCTGCTTCGACTGGTCGTCGATGGTCTTCTGCACCACCTCGGCCATGACCGACTTGCCATAGACGCGCTTGAGATGCGGCACCGGCACCTTGCCCGGCCGGAAACCCTTGATGTTGGCGCGGCCCGCCAGCTCGACGAGCTTGGAGTTGAGTTCTTTGTCGAGCTCGGCGGCGTTGACCACGACCTTGAATTCGCGCTTGAGGCCGGAGCTCAGAGTTTCGGTAACCTGCATGTGCATCGCTCTTTTTTGAAATGGAATCCGGTGGCGGTCCCCATGCCATGGCGCGCTTGGTGCGGGCGGAGGGATTTGAACCCCCACGGGTTTCCCCACAGGAACCTAAATCCTGCGTGTCTGCCAATTTCACCACGCCCGCGCGCTGCCGGTAGCATCGGGCCTTGCAATCGGCGGGGTCTATAGCAGAGGGGTTATGGGGAGGCCAGCGGAGAAAATCGGTGCCGCTCAGCCCCTCGCGGCTTGCCATTGGGCCAGCGTGGAAAGCGCGATCCCCGCCGCCACCACGGCGACGCCGGCCCACACCATGGCCGGATAGGTCTCGCCCAGAACCGCCACGCCAAAGCCGGCGCCGACGGCGGCGGCGACATAGCCGATCTGGCTGAGATAGGTGGGCCCGCCCACCTGCTGCAGGCGGAAGAACATTATGAACATGGTCGCCGAGACGGCAAGCTGCGCCGCCACCAGGCCCGGAACCGCCAGCAGCGGCGCGATATCGATGCCGCCCGGATAGAGTGCCGCGGCGATCAGCAATGGTGCCACGGCGGCAAGATTGGTGAGGGCGGCAAGCCGCATGGGTCCGGCCCCCTTCGGCCAGGCCATGGTGCGGTAGAGATTGCCGAGACCCAGGAATATCGGGATCAAGACCGACAGCAGCAGCCAGACGGACTGGCCCGCCGCGAAATCGGCATTCCTGGCGGCGATGATAATGAGGGCACCCGCCAGTCCAAGGCCGATGCCCATCAAACCGAGCAGTCTCGGCGGCCTGACCCGCAGCAGCATCGACAGCAGCGCCGTCACCACCGGCGAGAGCGCGAACATGACGGCCGCCAATCCGCTGCCGATCTTGGGGATCGCCGCGAAGGTCAAAAAATTCGGCACGACGTAGGAGACGAAACCGGAAGTCAGCGCGAAACGCAGAACCGGCCCGCCGCCGGTTGCGGCGCCTTCGACGGCGCGCGAGACGCCGAGCATGACGATCCCCACACCCAGCGAGATCATTGCCGCCCACAGGGCCGGGTTGATGCCGGCCGCGGCGGCCAGCTTGCCGAGCGGAAAATTGCAGCCAAGTGCCGCGCCGGTGCCGATCAGCAGCAATAGCGGACGGTTCAAAGCCGCAGCTCGTCGATCAGGCTTTCGGCGGTGAGCGGCCGCCCCGCATGACGGTTCGCCGCCTCGCCATGCAGCCAGACGGCGGCGCGGGCGGCGTCGAAGCCGCCCATGCCTTGGGCGAGAAGGCCCGTCACCATCCCGGCTAGCACGTCGCCGGAACCCGCCGTCGCCAGCGACGGCGGCGCATTGCCGTTAATGGCGGCGTGGCCGGAGGGCACGGCAATCACCGTATCGGGGCCTTTGAGCACGATCACCGCGCCAGCCCGCTTCGCAGCCGTGCGGGCGCGCTCATGCTTTGCCTCAGCCCCGCCGGAGATATCTTTGAAAAGCCGTCCGAATTCGCCTTCATGCGGGGTCATCACAACCACCCTCTCCGGCAGTTCCGCGATGGCCGCGAAGAGTTCGTCCGGATCGGGTGCGAAGGCGGTCAGTGCGTCGGCGTCGAGGACCGTGGCAGCCCCGCTGGCCAGCACGGCCCGGACTTTGGCGCGGATGTCGCCGCCCTGCCCCGCGCCGGGTCCGATGCACACGGCATTCTTGCGCTTGTCCGCCAGCAGCAATCCGATTTCGGCGTCCGACAACATGATCGCCGAACAATGCGCTGCATGAACCGCCAGCGCCTCACGGCTGCCGGAAATGGTGACGAGCCCCGCGCCCATCTTCAGCGCCGCCTGGGCCGCCAGCCGCGCGGCACCGGTATTGAGCGGCCCGCCCGAGACGATCGCCGCATGGCCGCGGCGGTATTTGTGATCCGCCGCATCGAGCTTCGGCAGCACGGGCCGGGCATTTTCCACAAGCCGCGGCTTGATCTCGCCAAGAACGCTGGTTGGAATACCAATATCGGCCACCACCACATCGCCGCACAGGGCCCGTCCCGGCATCAACACATGGCCCGGCTTCTTGCGGAAAAAGGTCACGGTCAGATCGGCCCGGACACTCGCCCCCCTCGGCCGTCCCGTCGCGCCATCAAGCCCCGAGGGCACATCGACCGCCACCACCGGAACCCCCGCGCCATTGATCGCCGCGGCAAGCTCCGGCGAAAAATCCCGCGACAGCCCGGCGCCGAACAGCGCATCGACGATGAGTCCCGCTCCCCGCACATCGATGCGCCTTTCAACCGGCCCATCCCATTTCGCCGCCATGGCCGCCGCATCGCCCTTGAGCGCGCCAAGCTCGCCCAGGAGCGCCACCCGCACCGGCCAGCCCCAGGATTTCAGATAGTGCGCGACGACGGAACCATCGCCGCCATTGTTGCCGGGACCGCAGAGCACGAGCGTCTCCCGCGCCCCGTAGCGGCGCAGGATTTCCCCAGCCACGGCGCGTCCGGCGTTTTCCATGAGCGCTAAGGACTGGTAGCCCCGCTCCACGGCCAAAGCATCGGCGCGGTACATTTCGGCGGGGCTGAGGAGTTCGTTCATGGTGCAGGCATAGCCGATTTTTTGCCGGACCAGAATCCCCGCTTCGGCAATCAGCGGATCAGCGTAATATCGATCCCCAGATCGAGCCGCGCCCAATGGCGGTCGGCGGTGAGGACTTTCGCACCCTTGGCGAGGGCCAGACCGAGGCAGGCGCGATCGCCGATCGACAATCCCAATCGGCGCGTTGCCTGTCGCAAATCCCCGGAGCGCAATGCCTGGCGCTCATCGAAGGGGACGACCTCTAGCGGAAATTTCGCCAGAGCGCTTGACACTGCGGCGCCGATAACACCGCGATCCGTCAATTTGGACGCGACTTCCGCCAGGTTGACCGCGCTGATCATTGCGCCATTGATGGCGGCGAGAACCGTTTGGTGCCCGGGCTCCGACCATAGCAAGGCAAGAAGCGCCGAAGAATCGATGACGGTACTCACTCTTTCAGCGCCTCTGCCCGCCGCTCGGCGATTAGTTCGTCGGCGATGGAGCCGGTGCCCTTGTCCAACTTCTTCACCAGCTCTTGCAATCTGGCGATCGCCGCCAGGGGCGAGATCAGCCGCAACTCGCCATCCTCCAGAACCGCCGTGACCTTGCCCAACTCGCCCAGTTGCATGGCGGCGCGGGCGGCGGCCGGGATCACCACCCGGCCATTGGCGCCGATATAGAGGGTCCAGCGCGGCTTATCCGCCATGGCGGGGGCCGGCATGGGCTCCTGCCCCTCGGCGAAGCCGCTGGCTTGGGAATTGGACGTCTTCGGTGTCGCGGGTTTTTTTGGCATAATCCAATAATATGCCATTATTTCCGTTTATGCCATATATTTCTTCAATGCCTATTCGATCATGGGCAAGAAATTGGCAGTCTGCATAAATTTTCATCAGCGAGCCATGTCTCCCGCTTCCGGTCCCATGCTAAGTATTTGAAATCACATGAATCCCCGTTTGGCACGCCCCATGCAAACGCGCCATGGAACAAGACGAGGCAATCACCGACATGAAAAAGATCGAAGCCATCATCAAGCCGTTCAAGCTCGATGAAGTGAAAGAGGCGCTGCAGGAAGTGGGGCTTCTGGGTATCACCGTCACCGAGGCCAAGGGTTTCGGCCGCCAGAAGGGCCATACCGAGCTCTATCGCGGCGCCGAATATGTGGTGGATTTCCTGCCCAAGGTGAAAATCGAAGTGGTGCTGGCCGACGAATTCGTCGAGAAAGCCGTCGAAGCCATCCAGAACGCGGCCCGCACCGGCCGCATCGGCGACGGCAAGATTTTTATTTCCAATATCGAACAGGCCATCCGCATCCGCACCGGCGAATCCGGTCCGGACGCATTGTAATCAACGCCAGCAACGAGGACAGAACATGGCAAAGCCTATGGACGCCGCCGGCGTCATGAAGATGATGAAGGACAAGGACGTCAAATACGTCGATCTCCGCTTCACCGATCCGCGCGGCAAGCTGCAGCATCTGACCATGGACGTCTCGCAGATGGGCGAGGAAGCCTGGGCCGAGGGCCTGATGTTCGACGGCTCCTCGATTGCCGGCTGGAAGGCGATCAACGAAAGCGACATGGTGCTGATGCCCGATCCCGCGTCCGCCCACATGGACCCCTTCTATGCCCAGACCACCATGGCGGTGTTCTGCGACATTCTCGAGCCCGGCACCGGCGAAGGCTACAACCGCGATCCGCGCATGATCGCCAAGCGCGCCGAGGCCTATCTCAAGCAGACCAAGGTTGGCGACACGGTCTATGTGGGGCCGGAAGCCGAATTCTTCATCTTCGACGACGTGCGTTTTGCCACCGCTCCCTACAACACCGGCTTCAAGCTCGACTCGATCGAGTTCCCCACCAACACCGACACCCAATACGAGACCGGCAACCTGGGCCACCGCATGCGCACCAAGAGCGGCTATTTCCCGGTGAACCCGCAGGACTCGGCCCAGGACATGCGCTCGGAAATGCTCTCGGTGATGGCCGAGATGGGGGTGTCGGTCGAAAAGCATCACCACGAAGTGGCGGCCGCCCAGCACGAGCTCGGCATGAAGTTCACCACCCTCACCACCATGGCCGACCAGATGCAGATCTACAAATACGCCATCCACAACGTGGCCCACGCCTACGGCAAGACCGCCTGCTTCATGCCGAAGCCGGTGTTCGGCGACAACGGCTCGGGCATGCACTGCCATTTCTCGATCTGGAAGGACGGCAAGCCGCAGATGG
>JANMQL010000225.1:0-16229 GCA_031370475.1 Hyphomicrobiales bacterium
AATGCGCCTGGGGCGCTGGGTATGCTATCCGCCGGGCCCGAGCCTCGGCGGCCCGGAGATCAGCAGCGCGAATAGTTCCTCATCATCATGGCTGTCTCCTTTGCGATTTCAGTAGCGGTGTCCATAGCAGCGATTCGCGCGGCGCGGAAGAGCGGCAAAGAAAATGACACTCACTGTTGCAGGTAAAACACAAAACTAGGTGAATAATCTGGTCATCACATTCGCCAGGCGTTTGGCAAATCCGGCCGGATCGGTGACCGGCTCGCCCTCCAGTACCATGGCCTGATCGAGCAGCAAGTGCGCCGCCTCCTCGATCTCCGGCGAGGCACCCTTGGCCTTGGTCTGGCGGGCCAGCGCCGCGATCAGCGGATGACCGGCGTTGATTTCCAGAATGGGCGCGCTGACCTCGATGCCGGAATCCTTCTGGCGCGACAGGAGCTTTTCCAGGGTGCGGTCCATGGCGCCGTCGGCGACCAGACAGACGGCGCTGTCGGTCAGTCGCTGCGACTGGCGCACGTCCTTCACTTTCGCGCCCAGCGCCTGCTTCATCGCCGCGATCAATGTGCCGGTGGCGGCGTCATCCGCCGCTTCGGCCTTCGACTGATCTTTTTGCGCAATGAGATCGAGATCGGCGGCGCCCTGCGCCACCGACTTGAACGGCTTGCCGTCGAAGCCGAGCGCGGTGCGGACCCAGAAGCTATCGACCGCGTCGGTGAGCAGCAGCACTTCGATATCGCGCGCCTTGTAGCCTTCAAGCTGCGGGCTCGCCGCCGCCTTGGCGGCGTCCTCGGCGGTCAAATAATAGATCGCCGTCTGATTTTCCTTGCGGCCCGTCACATAGTCCTTGAGCGTCACCGATGGCGCCTTGGTCGAACGGAAGCGGGCGATCTCGTAGATCTGGTCGCGCCGCTCCATGTCCTCGTAGAGGCCTTCCTTGATCACCGGCCCGAAGACCTCCCAGATCTTGGTGAAGGCGGCGGCATCGGTCTCGGCGCATTTCTTCAGTTCGGCCAGCACCTTGTTGGCGACCGCCTTGCGGATCGCCGCCACTTGCGGATTGTTCTGCAGCATCTCGCGCGAGATATTGAGCGGCATGTCCTCGGAGTCGATGACGCCGCGCACGAAGCGTAAGTAGGCCGGCAGCAGTTCCGCGTCGTCGGCGATATAGACGCGCTTTACATAGAGCTTCTGGCGGCCGCGCCGCTCCGGATCGTAGAGATCGAAGGGCCGCTCGCCCGGCACATAGAGCAGCACCGTATATTCGTGGCGGCCCTCGGCCCGGTAATGGATGACGAGCGCCGGATCGGCATAGCTGCCGGAAATATGGCCGAAGAATTCCTTGTGATTGTCCGCCGTCACCTCGGACTTGGGCCGCGTCCAGATGGCATTGGCGGTGTTGATCTGCCGCGCCGTCTCGCTCGCCATCGCCAGCCTGATCGGGTGGGCGATGTGATCGGAATAGGCCCTGACCACGCTTTCGATCTTCCAGTCCTCGAGAAATTCCGCCGCATCGTCCTTGAGATGCAGCACGATGGACGTGCCGCGCACCGCAGATTCGGCGGGTGCCACGGTGAAATTCCCCGCCCCCTCCGACGACCACATGAAGGCCTCCTCGGCGCCGGCCCGCCTGGAGACGACATCGACCCTGGAGGCGACGATGAAGGCCGAATAGAAGCCGATGCCGAACTGGCCGATCAGGTGAAGATCGCCCTTGGCCTTGCGGGCGCTTTCGACGAAGGCCTGGGTGCCCGATTTGGCGATGGTGCCGAGATTGTCGATCAACTCGTCGCGGTCCATGCCGATGCCGGTGTCGGCGACGGTCAGCGTCTTGGCCGTCTTGTCCGGCGTGATGGTAATGGCGAGCGAGCTGTCACCGCCGAGCAGTTCGGGGGCGGCGATCGCCTCGTAGCGCAGCTTGTCGAGAGCATCGGCAGCGTTGGAAATGAGCTCGCGCAGGAACACATCGCGGTCGGAATAGACCGAATGCACCATGAGCTGCAGAAGCTTCGCCACTTCCGCCTGGAATTGGTGGGAGTGCGGGGTTTCCTTGGTCGCCACCTTGGCCATGTCGCCCTCTTGAGGTTCCGGGAATTGGCGAGCCATATCGGGTGCCGGAAGGCGGCGGTCAAGAGGCCTAAAAAACGGCGGCCGGTCAACGGGACCGGCCGCAAACTCGACGCAACACCTCACTCACGAAATGGGGGAGAAAGGGTGGCCCGGCGGGATCATAAAGCTCCGGGGGGCTGGGGGGCTGAGATTCCGGTACCTCAATTCCAGCCGGGCCTTAGAGGCAACGCTGTCTGTTTCGCCCCGCCACACGGCGAATGCTTGATCGGAATGCGGCGGAAAAGTGAAATTTCAGGCCGCTTTGAACTTCGCAAGCTCTTGCGCCATAAAGGCTTGATGCAGCACCCGGGGATCGACGGCTTGCAATATTGCAATTGGTCGGAAGAAATCTTCCGCCAGATGCGCCGGGGCGGGCTCGACGCGGTTCACGTAACGATTTGTTATCACGAGAATTTTCGCGAAACTGTCAGCAACATCGAGGCTTGGAACCGGCGCTTCGAGGCGCATCCCGACCTGATCTTCCCCGGCCAAAGCGGCGAGGATGTGCGCCGGGCCCGCGAATCAGGCCGCACCGCCATTTTCTTCGGCCTGCAGAATTGCTCGGCGATCGAGGACGATATCGGCCTCATCGAAATCTGCCATCAGCTCGGAATCCGCTTCATGCAGCTCACCTACAACAACCAGAGCCTCCTGGCTTCGGGATGCTACGAGACCCGGGACTCCGGCATCACCCGCATGGGCCGCGAGGCGATCCGCGAGATGAACCGGGTGGGCCTTGCCATCGACATGAGCCATTCGGCCGAGCGCTCGACCCTCGAGGCGATCGATCTGTCGGCGCGGCCCATCGCCATCACCCACGCCAATCCGGCTTTCTGGCATCCGGCGCGGCGCAACAAGTCCGACGCAGTGCTGAAGGCGCTGGCCGCCCGAGGCGGCATGCTCGGCCTGTCGCTCTACCCGCATCACCTGAAGGGCGGCTCCGCCTGCACGCTGGAGGAATTCTGCGCCATGGCGGCGCGCACCGCCGAATTGATCGGCGTTTCTCATTTGGGCATCGGCAGCGATCTTTGCCAGGACCAGCCCGACAGCGTCGTCGCCTGGATGCGCAACGGCCGCTGGACCAGGAGCCTCGACCTCGGCGAGGGTTCGGCCGCCAATCCCGGCTTCCCGCCGCAACCGCCCTGGTTCCGCGACAACCGCGATTTTGCCAATATCGAAAGCGGCCTGCGCGCTGCGGGTTTCGGCGCCGACGAGACGGGCGCCATTCTCGGCGGCAACTGGTTGAGGTTTTTCGATGCCGCCTTCGGCCCCGCTGCCTGACCTGAAACAGGTCCCGCTCCGGCCACCGGCCCAGATCATGCGGCTGGCCCGCATGGGAAGCTTCTTCGCCACGCGGCTCAGTTTCATGCGCGTGCTGGTCCGCGAGCTGATGACCGGCGGCTGGACCGTCGCGCGTCCCCTCTTCGATATCGATGCCGTGGGCTACGGCACGGCCGTCTACCGGGTATCGCGCCCAGGGCGGAGCTATTCGCTGGTGGCGTTCTCCCATGAACTGGCGCCGGAACTGCGCACCGACCGGGTGATCGCCGAAGCCTGGGATGCGACCTTCGCGCTTTGTGACGGCGAGCCCGATGCGGGAGAGATCGAAAGACTGAGGCAAAACGTGCCGCGCCAGGAAGCCGGCCGCTACCGGGCCAGCGACATCGTTCTCTGCCGCGCCAACCGCAGCCTGCGCTATTTCGACCATGTGGCGGAGCGCCTGGCGGTGGGCCTGCAGCCCGATGCGGCCCTCACCCGCGAGGTGGGCTATCTGATGCGCACCACCGCCGTCTATGGCAATGGCAAGTTCGGCATCGCCGACCGCTCGCGCATCGAAGGCCGGGCCGAGCTCGCCGGCCCATTCCAGGCCGAGATGCTGGCCGTCTATCTGGTGCGGCTGTTCACCCTCGATCTCGTCGAGCATGTGGCCAGGGCCAAGGCGCCCGGCACTGCCATTGCGCTCGCGCCAGGCATCCGCCGCTATATCGGCATCGGCAATGCCACCGGCCTCGGCATGGCGCCGTTTCTGATGACCCATCCGGTGCTCATCGGCAACTGGATGCTGGCGCGCGAAACCGCCCTGGCCCGTGTCCGCGCCGTTGCCGTCATGGGCGGCCGGACGCGGCGAAGACTGGGCGAACTTCTGCTCCGCGCCAGACAGCATGTCTCGCAATGGCGTGTCGCCGACCCCCGCCAATCGGCCCGTATCGTGGAACTGGAAAGCGATCTTGCGCGACTTGGCGAGAAAATCGCAGATGCCACGCCAGACGGGCTCTATCGCTGGGCCGAAAACCATCTCGGCCTTGAGGCCCAGGAACTCGTGGTGAGCCTGCTGATCGAGATTTTTCCCGAACTCGTCGACGAGCTCGCCCGGCATATGGCCGCGCCTGAAGCCAATCGGTTCGATCCGGCCATGCAAATGGTGGATTTCAGACACATCCTCGAACGCGATTACGACTGGGCCCTGCGCATCGATTGCACCGACCCGCGCCAGCGCGCCCGGTTCTGGTATGTCTCGGAAGAAAAGCTCGAGCCTCGCCTCGGCAACCGGCACGAGGAGCCGGGAGCCGAGCTGGAACGGCCCTTCGCCATCGCCCACGACATTCAGGCGCTGCACCGCGCGCTGCAGGCGGAAGACCCGCGTCAAACACTAGCCGTATTTCTCATGCGCCAGCCGCAGTTCCGTCATAGTGTCCGCCGGGCGCAGATCGTGGCCCGCCATCCCTATGGCGAAATCCGCGATAATCTGGTGGGTGAGGCTTGCCTGCCCATCGATCTCCTGCGCTGCAAGCTGTCTTTCTTCGGCGCATCGAAATTCGATCCCAAATCGGATCGCTGGACCCGCATCGCCATGTATCAGGGAGCGCCCTTTCCCTCCGATCTCGCTTCGCCCGATGCCGATGACTGGGCCTTTCCGGTGCTCCCATGATCGTCTCGCGCAATGAAATCGAGGCGGCCTGCCAGCGCGCCGCACTCGGTGTCGGGCTGGCGCACGGCTTTGCCGAGGACGCCACCGCGATTGCTGCGCGGCTGGCGGCGGATGGCGAGGACGTGGCGGCAATCATGCTGGCAGCCCTATCCAGCATCGAAGAAAACGGCTGTCCGATTCCCTGTTTCAACCATGATGAGAGACTCTGGCGCTCGGCGGAACAGGCGATCGTGCCGGCGCTGGTGGCCGGCCCCTGCGCCGCCGATCTCTTGCGCGCCGATCCCGGTGCGGTCGTCCAAATCGGCCGGACCGATGAACCCAAGGTGATTGCGGCGGCGCTGGCGCTTGCCGGATTGGACGCCGCCGAAGTTCCCCTTGAACGCGGCCAATCCATGCGCCTGACGGCAAGACCGGGCAGGCCGCTTGCAACGCCGCGCCCGCCGGCTGAAGGCTTCACCGTTGCCGATGCCGTCTGGCGGGAACTGCTGAAACTTGCCGCTCGCACCTATGTTCCGGCCAGCGAACAATCGCGCCTTAGGGGTGCCGGCGCGGGCCTTAACGATGCCGATTAGGGCGCTTGCCAGACCGGCCGGATCGGTTCATCATTTGTCATGGCAGGCCCCGCCGGGCAAGAACGCGAGGGTGGTCAATTGGAAGATTCGGAACCCATAGTTCCGTTCCGGTCCTGGGGATCTGGCCCCCAGCCGGAAGGAAGCGAAGCCAGGGACCAGGCCAACCGGCGCGCCGAGCCGATCGCGTTCGACCGGAAAGAGCTTCATATTATTCTTGGCGTTTACGGAACAAGGGTCGCAGCGGGCGAATGGCGCGATTATGCCCTCGATTTCGGCCGCGACAAGGCGACCTTCTCGATATTCCGCCGCGCCAGCGAAGTGCCGCTCTACCGGATCGTCAAGGATCCCGCACTCGCCCGCAAGCAGGGGCTCTATGCGGTGATCGCCCAGGGCGGCCTCATCTTGAAGCGCGGCCAAGACCTCGCCCAGGTGCTGCGCGTGCTGATCCGCCAGCCGAAACTCACCACCGTCTGAAAATGAAAATGCCCGGCGCGAAGGCCGGGCATTGACGATTGTCTTGGCTCAGGCCGGCTATTGGCGATTGCCGAAGAGCCGCAGCAGCATCAGGAACAGATTGATGAAGTCGAGATAAAGACGCAAGGCACCCATGATGGCCTTGCGGCCCATTACGGCAACTTCGTCCGCCTCGAAATACATTTCCTTGATCTTCTGGGTGTCATAGGCGGTGAGGCCGGTGAAGATGACGACGCCCAGCACCGAAATGATCCAGCTCATCGCCGAGCTGGCAATGAAGATGTTGACCAGCGAGGCGATGATGATGCCGATCAGGCCCATGAACAGGAACGAGCCCATGCCCGTTAGATCGCGCTTCGTGGTATAGCCATAGAGGCTCATGCCGCCGAAGGTCGCCGCCGTGATCAGGAAGACCCGGGCAATGCTTCCTTGCGTGTAGACGAGGCCGAGCGAGGCAAAGCTCACGCCGACCAGGGCCGCGTAGACCCAGAAGGTCGTTTGCGCCGCCGCCACGCTCATATGTTGAATGCGGAACGACAGGAAGAACACCAGTGCCACCGGGGCGAATACGATCACCCACATCAGCGGGCTGGCAAACAGCAACTGGCCGAATGCCGTCAGTTGCATGGCGTCACCCGATGTGTCGACCGCTGCCAGATAGGTGCCGATGGCAGCCACGCCGGTAATGCCAAGCCCGGCGGCCATGTAGTTGTAAACCTTGAGCATATAGGAGCGCAGCCCCAAGTCGATCTCGGCCTGTGTGCCGGTCCGGGTCTGCGGTTGATATTTGACTTCAGCCATGTGCTCCCTCCAGAATTCTGTTGTGCGGTAGCATATGGGAACCGCCACTCCCGCCGTCAAGTTACGGGAATTTAAGACGGTTACCGCATTGCGGAAACCGTCTCATATATTGGAATAATCGTCCATTTTACGGGCCAGCGCAATGTCCTTGTCGGTGACGCCGCCCGCCGAATGGGTCGAGAGAACGACGTCCACCCGGCCGTAAACATTGGACCATTCCGGGTGATGGTCGGTTTTTTCGGCATAGAGCGCTACCCGCGACATCCACCCCCAGGCCTGACTGAAGGACTTGAACTGGAAGGTCTTGGCGATGGCGTCGCGGCCCTTGGCTTCCGCCCAGCCCTTGAGTTCATGCAACGCCTTGGCGCGTTCGACACCGGCCAGCGGATTGGCGTTCATGGGGTTGCCTGCAATTGGTAGGACTCCTCGACCGCATAGGGCCCGCCGCCGCGCGACGGCCGCGAGGAGAATAGCACAAAGCGCGCCACGTCGAAGAGGCGGCTCTTGTACAGGCTGTGCGAGGCCAGAAACCGGTGGACGTCGCCGAGATCGGGGCCCTTGAGCCGGGCCAGCGTCACATGCGGGGTGAACTTGCGTTGATCCGCATCGAGCCCCAGCACCTGGCAGATGCGCTCGTGGATCGACCGCAGGCGGCGCAGCTCGGCACTTTCCTCGACGCCGGCATAGAGCGTGTGCGGCTTGTTGCCGCCGAACACGTCGATGCCCTTGAGCCGGACCGAAAAGGGCCGCGCCTCGACACCGTCGAGCTGATAGGCGATTTCGCGGGCGAGACTGTCGCCGATATCGCCGATGAAGCGCAGCGTGATGTGGAAGGAGTCCGGATCGATCCAGCGGGAGCCGATGATGCCGCCTCGCATCAGATCGAGGTCGAAGGCGACATCGGCGGGGATTTCGACGCCGGTGAACAGTCGCGGCATGGCGGGCCTCCTCTTCAGCCGAAGGATTGCTCGGAACGCGCAAGGCCTAGGCTAGCCTGATTCGACAAAAGGCCAAGTCCTAATTTGCGGCGGCCCGCCGGACCAATTCTTCGACACTCGGCATTATCCGCCCGACAATGATGTCCACACCCTTGCCGTTCGGGTGAATTCCGTCCGCTTGGTTAAGGGAAGGTTGCGCCGCCACGCCATCAAGAAAAAAAGGATAGAGCATGGCGCCATATTTCTCCGCCAGACGTGGATAGATGGCATCGAAACCCGCGACATAATCGGGGCCGAGATTGGGCGGCGCCCGCATGCCGGCGACCAGCACCGGCAGTTTGCGCGCCGCCGCCTTGGCGAGAATACCGTCGAGGGCCGTTTCCGTCTGGGCCGGATCGAGGCCGCGCAGCGCGTCATTGGCGCCGAGCTCGACGATAAGCCCGTCGACGTCATCGGTCAGAACCCAGTCGAGACGGGCCAGGCCCGCCGCCGCCGTATCGCCCGAAACGCCGCCATTGACGATCCGCACATCGAGGCCCTTGGCCTTGAGCGCCGCCTCGAGCCGGGCCGGAAAAGCCTCGGAAGCCTCGAGCCCCAGCCCCGCCGTCAGGCTGTCGCCCAAGGCCAGGATGGTGACGGGCTGGGCAAGCGCGGTCTGAAGGCCAAGAAAAAGAGCGGCCAGAACGGCGGAAATCCGAATCATGGCCGTCCACATAGGATCGCCACCTCCGCCCCGCAAGCATCCGTAACTCGACAAATCACCAATAGCGACCCATGTATGATGCCATGACCTTGCCCTCCGTATCCCTGAAAAACGTCTCCCTCACGCTTCCCAGCCGCGCCGGCGACGTCGAAATCCTGCGCGGCGTCGATCTCATCGTCAATAGTGGCGAGGCCGTCGGCATCGTCGGTCCCTCGGGCTCCGGCAAAACCTCCCTCCTCATGGTGATCGCTGGACTTGAACAGGTAAGCTCCGGCGAGATCGCCGTGGCAGGCACCGCGCTCAACGGCCAGGACGAAGACGAACTGGCCCGTTTCCGGCGCGACAATATCGGCATCGTCTTCCAGTCCTTTCACCTGATCGCAACCATGACGGCGTTGGAGAATGTCGCCGTGCCGCTGGAATTCAGGGGCGCGCGCGATGCCATGGCGACAGCCAGGACCCATCTCGAGCGCACCGGTCTCGGCCACCGTCTCAGCCATTATCCGGGACAGCTTTCCGGCGGCGAGCAGCAACGCGTCGCCATTGCCCGCGCACTTGCCTCCGGCGCCCGCATCCTGCTTGCCGACGAGCCCACCGGCAATCTCGATCAGGAAACGGGAAAGCAGATCATCGATCTGCTCTTCGGCCTCCGGAAGGAAACCGGCGCCACGCTGCTGCTGGTCACCCATGACCGCGCCGTGGCGTCGCGCTGCGACCGCATCGCCGAAGTGCGCGACGGCCGCATCGTCTCCGGCGCCCGCCCATGAACCTGGCGCTGTGGCTGCGCTTCGCCGCCCGTGACCTGCGCTCCGGGCTGCAGGGCTTCCGGATCTTTCTCACCTGCCTGGCGCTCGGCACGGCAACCATCGCCATCATCGGTTCGCTGTCCGCCGCCATCGAGCGCGGCCTGACCGAACAGGGCCAGCCGCTGTTGGGCGGCGATGTCGAATTCTCCCTCATTCACCGCCAAGCCACGCCGGAGGAATTTGCCTTCATGGCGGGCCGCGGCACGGTCAGTAGGATCGCGACGTTGCGAGCCATGGCGCTTGCCGGCGATGCGACGGCACTGGTTGAAGTCAAATCCGTCGATGCCGCCTATCCGCTCTATGGCGCACTGAGCCTGGAGGGAAACGCGCCCTTCGCGGGAAGCCTGGAACGGCGCGACGGTTTTTACGGCGCCCTCGCCGATCCCCTTCTCCTCGGCCGTCTCGGCCTCAAGCTGGGAGACCGGGTGAAGCTCGGGTCAATCGAAGTGGAAATCCGCGGCCTCATCGCCACTGAACCGGACCGGATTTCCGACGGCTTCGTCCTCGGTCCGCGCCTGCTGGTCAGCGAAGCGGCGCTGCAGCAGACGGGACTGGTCCAGCCCGGCAGTCTCATTACCTGGCGCTACCGCCTCAAGCTGACGCAAGATGCCAGTCTCAAGGCGGCCCATACCGTGATCCGCCGCGCCAAAGCGCAATTCCCGGACGCCGGCTGGCGGCTCCGGGCCCGCGACAACGCCGCTTCGGGAGCCGAACGCTTCATCGAACGGCTCGGCTTTTTCATGACCCTGGTGGGGCTCACCTCTCTCATCGTCGGCGGCGCCGGCATCGCCAATGCGGTTTCTGCCTTCGTCAACCGCCGCACTCCGGCCATCGCCACGCTGAAATGCCTGGGCGCTCCCTCGCGCGATGTCTTCGGTATCTATCTGACCGAAATTCTCCTCGTTGCCCTGATCGCCATTGCCCTGGGCCTGGCGGCGGGAGCCGTGGCGCCGCCGCTTGCCCATGCCACCCTAAGCGGCATCCTGCCCTTGCCGATCGCGGCGCGGATCGAGCTCCTGCCTTTGGCCATGGCCGGGGCGCTGGGTCTCTTGGTAACCATCGCTTTCGCGCTGTGGCCCTTGGCCCGTACCCGCACGGTTCCGGCCTCGGCCCTGTTCCGCCATCGCATCGTCGAGGCGCGCGGGCTGCCGCGCCTTGCCGATCTCATCGCCATCGGCCTGGCACTTGCGGCAATCGCCGGTCTGGTATTCGCCAGTTTCGAGGACCGCCGCATTACCGGCTTCTATCTGGGCGGCCTCGCCGCGAGTTTCATCGTGCTCCTTGGCCTCGCCAAGGCCATTGTCCTGGTGTCGGCGCATCTGCCGAAGCCTGCTTCCGCAGTCTGGCGCTATGCCATCGGCAATATCCACCGTCCGGGATCCTCCGCCGTTTCGGTCATACTGGCGCTTGGCCTTGGCCTCACACTGTTCGTGGCGCTGGCGCTCACCGACCGCGCCATCAGCCGCGAGCTGCGCTCCGGCATTCCCGACAAGGCCCCGGCCTTTTTCTTCCTCGATGTCCGCAGCGATGAGCTTTCCGCCTTCATCGACGCGGTGAAGCGCCAGCCCGGCGTCACCGATGTGGGTTCGGCGCCGATGCTGCGCGGCCGTATCGTGAAAGTGAAAGGTGTTGCCGCCGAAAAGATCGAGGCCTCGCCCGAATCGAACTGGGCGTTGCGCGGCGATCGCGGCCTCACCTATTCCGCCACCCTGCCGGAGGGCTCGGTGCTCACCCAGGGCCAGTGGTGGCCCGCCGATTATGACGGTCCGCCGCTCGTCTCCCTGGTCGACGAAGTCGCCAACGGCATCGGCGCCGCCATCGGCGATGAAATCACCGTCAATGTGCTGGGCCGCGAGGTGACGGCGAAGGTCGCCAGTCTGCGGCAGGTGAATTGGCGCAGCCTCGGCATTAATTTCGTCATGGTGTTTTCGCCCAATACGCTGCAGGCGGCACCCCACAGCGTCATCGTCACCGTCGAGATGAAGGGCGGCGACGAGGCCAAGCTGCTCAACACCATGGCCCGCGCCTATCCTTCGGCGACCGCGGTGCGCGTCAAGGATGCAATCGCCCTGATCACCGATCTCCTATCCAAAATGCTGGCGGCGATTCGCGGCGGTAATGCCCTCACACTCTTGACCGGTGTTCTGGTCCTGGCGGGGGCGCTTGCGGCGGGGCTCTCGGGGCGCATCTACGATGCCGTGGTGCTCAAGACCTATGGCGCCTCGCGCCGCCAGTTGATGGGCGCCTTCGTCATCGAATATGCGGGCCTCGGCCTTGCCTCGGCGATCTTCGGCATTGCCGTGGGCTCGCTGGCTTCCTGGTTCCTCGCCCGTTTCATTCTGGAAATGCCATGGAGCTTTTCCGCCGCCACTGCGGTGGCAACCGCCCTGATCGCCATGACCATCACCGTGCTGGCGGGGCTGACCGTGACCTGGAGCGCGCTTTCGGCCAGGCCGGCGCCGCTGCTCAGAAACGAGTAGAATTGCGAAGCGGTTCGCTCTAGGCATGTTGCATGGTGGTTCTCAACCGCATCTATACCCGCACCGGCGATGCCGGCGAGACGGCGCTGGGCACCGGCGAGCGCGTCTCCAAGGCGCATCTGCGCATCCATGCCTATGGCACGGTGGACGAGACCAACGCCGTCGTCGGCATCGCCCGGCTGCACACGGCGGCGCCGGAATTCGCCAGGCTCGACGCCATGCTGGCCCGCATCCAGAACGAACTCTTCGATCTTGGCGCCGATCTCTGCGTGCCCGATACCGGCCAGAAACTCGACTATGAACCCTTGCGCATTCTGCCGCTGCAATATGAGCGCATCGAACGCGAAATCGACGAACTCAATGGCGAGCTGGCACCGCTGCGCTCCTTCGTGCTGCCCACCGGCCATCCGGCCGCGGCGCACCTGCATCTGGCCCGCACCGTCTGCCGCCGGGCCGAACGGCTGATCGTCGAATTGAAGGCGCAAGCCGGCGAGCATGTCGGCGAAGGCGCCATCGCCTATGTCAACCGCCTGTCCGATTTCTTCTTCGTCGCCAGCCGGTGGGCCAATGCCCGGGCCCAGGGCGATGTGCTGTGGGTGCCGGGAAAGACCCGTTGATGTTCGTGCCGCTGCACGACGACACGCCGCTGCGGGTCATCCGCTTCCAGTTCGTGACCCTGTCGATCATCGCCGCTAATGTGGTGATCTTTCTGATGACCGGCGCCTTCGCCGGCGACCAGGCAATGGAAGCCGTGGCGGCGGGCTTCGGCGTGGTACCAGCCGAACTCACCCATCGTGGCCCGCTCGATCCGGCGCTGAACCCGATTCCCGAGCCGCTAACATTGATTACCTATATGTTCGTCCATGCCGGTTGGGTGCATCTTCTCTCCAACATGCTGTTCCTCTGGGTCTTCGCCGATAATGTCGAGGACGCCTTCGGCTATTTCGCCTTCCTGCTGTTCTATCTCCTGACCGGCATCGCCGGCGGCCTCACCCATGTGCTCATGGCGCCCGCCTCGCCGTCGCCGCTGATCGGCGCTTCGGGGGCGGTATCGGGCGTCATCGCCGCCTATATGCTGCTCTATCCCAAGGCCCGCATCTGGATCCTGCTGTTCATGCGCCTGCCGATCCGTATCGGCGCCGTCTGGGTGTTGGGCGGCTGGTTCGCGCTGCAGGTGGTGAGCCTGATGCTGACCGGCGAGGACGGCGTACAGGTGGCCTGGTGGGCCCATATCGGCGGCTTCCTCTCAGGGCTCGCCATTACATTCCTGCTTCGTTCCAGGTTGCTCATCCGTATCGGCGATTGAAGCCAAACGTCGCACATGGCCCGGCGATGCCGGTCCCGGAATTGACTTGATAGTGTGCGGTCACTAGGTTCCGCCGCGATTTTCCGAAAGAGGGTGATGATGAAAGTCCTGGTCGCCGTGAAGCGGGTCGTCGACTACAACGTCAAGATCCGCGTGAAGGCCGATGGCTCCGGCGTCGAGCTGGCCAATGTGAAGATGTCGATGAATCCCTTCGACGAGATCGGTATCGAGGAAGCGGTGCGCCTCAAGGAGCAGGGCAAGGCCACCGAAGTGGTGGCCATCTCGGTGGGCCCGGCCCAGGCCCAGGAGACGCTCCGTACCGCGCTCGCCATGGGCGCCGACCGCGCCATCCTGGTCAAGCACGACGACTATGTGGAGCCGCTCGGCGTCGCCAAGATTCTCAGGGGCGTGGTCGAGGCCGAAAAGCCCGACATCGTCATCCTCGGCAAGCAGGCGATCGATGATGATTGCAACCAGACCGGCCAGATGCTGGCGGCGCTGCTCGGCTGGGCCCAGGCCACCGCCTGCTCCAAGCTCGAGCCGGGTGCGGGCTGGGCCACCATCACCCGCGAGATCGACGGCGGCTTGCAGACGCTGAAGGTCAAGATGCCGCTGATCGTCACCACGGATTTGCGCCTCAACCAGCCGCGCTATGCCTCGCTGCCCAACATTATGAAGGCCAAGAAGAAGCCGCTCGACGAAAAGACCCCGGCCGATTACGGCGCCGATGTGAAACCGCGCCTCAAGGTGGTGAAGACCGAGGAACCGCCCAAGCGCCTCGCCGGCGTCAAGGTGAAGTCGGTTTCCGAACTCGTCGCCAAACTCAAAGAAGCGGGAGCGATCTGACCATGGCCGTTCTTCTCATCGCCGAACACGACAACAAGACGCTCAAGGACGCAACCCACAAGGCCCTGACCGCCGCCGCCCAAATGGGCGGCGACGTGCATGTGCTGGTGGCCGGCAACAAGGCCGATAGCGTCGCGGCCCAGGCGGCCAAGCTCGCCGGCGTCAAGAAGGTTCTGCATGCCGAGACCACTTCCCTGGAGCGGCCCCTGGCCGAGCCCATGGCGGCCCTCATTGTCTCGCTGGCCGGCGCTTACGAACACATCGTCGCCGCCGCCACCACCAACGGCAAGAACTACATGCCGCGCCTGGCCGCCCTTCTTGATGTCATGCAGATTTCCGATATTTCCGAGGTCAAATCCGGCGACACCTTCGTGCGCCTGATCTATGCCGGCAACGCCGTGCAGACCGTACAGTCGACCGACAAGAAGAAGGTCGTCACCGTGCGGACCGCTTCTTTCGCCGCCGCGCCCGAGACCGGCGCGGCAGCCATTGAGAAGATAAGTGCCCCCGCCGATCCCGGCCTCTCCTCTTATCAGAGCGAGAACCTGTCGAAGTCGGACCGGCCGGAACTCACCTCGGCCAAGGTCATCGTCTCCGGCGGCCGCGGCATGCAGAACGGCGAGAATTTCAAGCTGCTCGAATCGGTCGCCCGCAAGCTTGGCGCGGCGGTGGGCGCCTCGCGCGCCGCTGTCGATGCGGGCTATGTGCCGAACGACTACCAGGTGGGCCAGACCGGCAAGGTCGTCGCCCCCGATCTCTATATCGCTGTCGGCATTTCCGGCGCCATCCAGCACCTGGCCGGCATGAAGGACTCGAAGGTGATCGTCGCCATCAACAAGGACGAGGAAGCGCCGATCTTCCAGGTGGCCGATTTCGGCCTGGTCGCCGATTTGTTTCAGGCGGTTCCGGAACTCGACGGCGAGCTGGCCAAGCTGGCCAAGTAACCGGATCGGTATCAATTATGCTGCACCTGCGAAATGGGCTTGCCCGCGCCCGGCCCCCGATATAGGCTCGCCTGCCTTTATCAAGTGGGTAGTAGAAACGAATGCAGATCAGGAAAGTCGGCGTCATCGGCGCCGGGCAGATGGGCAATGGCATTGCCCATGTCTGCGCGCTGGCCGGTTACGAAGTCGGTCTCAACGATGTCAGCAAGGACCGCATCGAGGCGGGGCTGGCCACCATCAACGGCCATCTGGCCCGGCGGGTCAAATCCGGCAAGATCACCGAGGCCGACCGCGAAGCGGCGCTCAAGCGCATCAAGGGCGTTGCCTCCTATGACGGCTTCGCCGATTACGATCTGGTGATCGAGTCGGCGGTCGAGGACGAGCAGGTCAAGCGCAAGATCTACCAGGCGCTCTGCCCGCATTTGAAGCCGGACGCCATCCTCGGCACCAATACCTCGTCGATTTCGATCACCAGGCTCGCCGCCACCACCGACCGTCCGGAAAGATTCATGGGCATACATTTCATGAATCCGGTGCCGGTGATGGAGCTGGTGGAACTGATCCGCGGCATCGCCACCGGCGAGCCGACCTTCACGGCCATCAAGGAATTCACCGCCTCGCTGCACAAGACCATCGCGGTCTCCGAGGATTTTCCCGCCTTCATCGTCAATCGCATCCTGCTGCCGATGATCAACGAGGCGATCTACACGCTCTATGAGGGTGTGGGTGGCGTCGAGGCCATCGACACGGCCATGAAGCTTGGCGCCCGCCATCCCATGGGGCCCCTGGAACTGGCCGATTTCATCGGCCTCGATACCTGTCTGTCGGTAATGCAGGTGGTCTATGAGGGCCTGGCCGATTCCAAATACCGCCCCTGTCCGCTCTTGGTGAAATATGTCGAGGCCGGCTGGCTCGGCCGCAAGACCAATCGCGGCTTCTACGACTATCGCGGCGAAAAGCCGGTGCCGACCCGCTAACCGGAAGTGCCTTCGGCGATTGCCGCCCGGATCAGGGCGAAGGCCTCGGGGCTGGCCCATTCGGCGGGGCCCAGAAGGCGGCCTATTTCATTGCCCTGTCGGTCGATCAGAACGGTTGCCGGAAGTCCCAGCGCCTCGAGATCGTCGAGGATTTTGCCACTGGGTTCGACATAGAGCTTGAGTGCCTGCGAGCCGGTTTCCGCGATAAAGGCCGCCGAGACAGCAACCCCCTTGCGGTCGATGCTGATGGCGACCACTTCGAAATCCTTCGACCCCACTTGTTTCTGCTATTCGGCGAGCGCCGGCATTTCCTTCCGGCAGGGAGCGCACCAGGTGGCCCACAGATT
>JANMQL010000227.1:0-8127 GCA_031370475.1 Hyphomicrobiales bacterium
CGAGCCGCTTGTAGAGATCGCACCGCGCCGATCAGCGTGGCCGGCGCTCCCATGGCCAGGACGCGACAACGGCGATTTCCGGCGTACTCGGTCCGTCTTGGACGGTCACGGATCCACTCACGAATTCTCCTAAGGGGCAGCTTAACCTCGTATGCCACCGCCGCAAGCCCGCGGTCATCTTTCGCTTGAGCCGTCTATCCACACCCTGGTGCTGGCGCGGGGCCTCTTGCTACATGGAAGCCCCCGCGGCTTCGCCGTCGTCGGGACCATTGCGGCAATCTCGGGATCTTCTTCGGCAACCTCGCTCGCTCCTTTGGGGACCGGCATGTCTTCGGAACCGGTTGCCGGCGGGGTGCGGCAGACATTCGCGCTGGATATTCGCACAACAAGCGAAAAGTTTAACAACTTCTAAAACCGCGCCTTCACGCGCGCCAATCTAACTTCGCCTGGATGCAATTCGCATTGCCGCGCCCGTTGGGCGGCCGGTCGGTTAGTGTTGGTGGAGACGCGAGTATGTTGACCGTCGAAGTTCGAGGGACGCGCGCAATTCGATTTGCATCGGCCCATGGTGTCAAGGCGCTCCGGAAAGCGCTGTTCGCCGCCATTGCCACGATGTGTCTGACGATGGGCGCCCCGCCCAAGGAAGCCGCGGCGGATAATTTCTTTCAGATGCGCTGGTGGGTCGTTCCCGCAAAGCAAGCCGCTAAGAACGCCCACAAGAAGAAATTGGCTTCGATCCCGGGAACAGCGGCATATATCTGCTCGCCAAGCGGGTTTGGCAGAAAATCGACCTGCTACCGGCGGACCTGAATCCCACGCCCTTCCGTGGCGGCCGCCGGCAGCGGCCCGGCCTGTCCGTGTCGATCACTCAACGATGTTCGACGTGACCCGCCAGTCCGGCAGGCCAAGATTCCTGGGCCATTCCCAAACTTCCTTATCGTTGAAGTAAACGGCCCCCTTGAGCTCGGGGAACTCCGGGTAGGGGAGCAGCGCGCTCCTGGCCCAGTTATGGACATATTCGGCATCGCCGACATAGCCGAGTTCGGCGACGTAAATCGGCTTGCCCAGCTTGACCGCGGCGTCGTAGCCCGGCTTGAGTATCTCCGCGAACGTGCGGTCGTGACCATAAACCTCCCGATCGTAGGCTTGCAGTCCGAAGACCGACAAACCGATCTCGTCGACGACGTCGTCGCCCGGGTAATAATCCGCCAGGTTCGCACCCCCTTTCGGCGACCACATGTACTTGGCGTTCGGAGCGAGCGAGCGGCACTGATCGACGAACTTGCGATAGGCCCTTTGATAATCCTTCGGCCGCCATCTCTGCCACGAAAAACGCCCGCTTTCGTTTTCCATTTCCTGCGCCCAGCGGATCACGGTTGGGGATTTCAGTTGTCCGACCGTGCTGCAAATGGCGGCGATGGCTCCGGTGTAGCGGCCCGCCATGATGCCGTCCAATAGATCCTTCGGCGGAATGCCCTTCTTCCGTTCCGACCACGTCCATGGCTCGATGGTGATCAGCAGGCTGCGACCGCGCTGGCGGGCATAATCGTCGGCGAGGGGCAGCGTCGACAGGTCGATGTCGAGCCACGGCATGAACAGATGCTCGATTTGCAGGTGGGTATCGGTGTTGTAGTTGCCTTGGGGATCGTAGGCTCCGGCCAAAATGGAACCTTGAAAGACGATCGGGCGATTGTCCGGTGGCGACGACAGGGCCACCGGATCGGTCGTCTGGCCGAAAGACGTCGTGGCCAGTGCGATGAACATCAGCACGGCCGCGGCCGGAATTGCGCAGATCGCGCGAGCGCTAGTCATTGAGTGACTCCTTCTGATGACGGATATGTGACGGGATTGGCCGAAATGGCGGGCTTGCCCAGTTTTTCCCTGATCCGCGCCACGCCGTCCGTGGCGAGGTCGCCGGGCACGACCTTGTTGAATTCGTCGCCCGCGAGGACATCGGCATGCTTGAAGACATACCATTTACCCCTGGGAGAGCGCCGCTGATATATTGTGCCATTGTCCTGGAGATGGCTGAAACAAGTAAGCTTGTCGGCGACGCCGTTCGCGGCGTACCATTTTGCGCGGAAGCACAATTTGCCTGTATCGGTCAGCTCCCACTTTCCTTCTCCAAATGTATCCTTGTCGTCGGCCGAACTCCAGGCCCGGAACACGCGGCCTTCCGGTTCCATGTAGCCGGCGCCGGATCGCCAAAGCCATGTCTTTCCGGAGTAAAGCAGAAGCAACTCATACGCCGTCATGGCCGTGGCGGTGGCGGGCGGTCTTTCGGCCGCAAAAGCGGATGTGCCGCAGCCTTGCGCCAGCAGGGCGGACACCGCGATCTGAGCCATGATTTTCCCGATCATCCTTGCGGCCTACAGGTTTCCCACGCCCCGCCATTCGGCGCGATCGAAAACGGAGCCGTCGGCCGGGCGGCCCGCCGCTTCGCCGACACCCAGGCCGCCTGCCTGGTCGTCATGGGCCGCCGGTGGGGCATGGCCGACGCTGAACAACCGCAAGCCGTTGGCAACCGCATCTTCCTTTCGGACGATGTTGCGGAAGTCGATAAGCGTGTCGCCCTTCATGCTTGCGCCGAGCAAATGCAGATCGAGCGACTTGAAGACGTCCCAGTCCGTGACGATGACAACCGCCTCGGCGTCCTTCGCGCACGCATAGGGGCTCTCGCAAAATTCGACATCCTCGACGAGCGCCGCCGCCTTTTCCATTGCCACCGGGTCGTAGGCCCGCACGTTCGCTCCCATGGTCTTGAGCGCTTCGACGAGATAGATCGCCGGCGAATCGCGCACATCGTCGGTATTCGGCTTGAAACTCAGCCCCAGCACGGCGAGCCGCTTGCCCCGCACCGATCCGCCGACGGCGCTCGCAACGCTCAGGGCGATGTTCCGCTTGCGTGCCTCGTTGGCGACGACCGTCTCCTCGACGAGCCGCAACGAAACCCCGAATGTCTTGGCCGTCCGCAGCAGCGCCAGCGTGTCTTTCGGAAAGCACGACCCGCCATATCCCGGGCCGGCGTTGAGGAAACTTCCGCCGATCCGCTTGTCGAGCCCCATGCCCAAGGCGAGTTCGCCGATGTTGGCGTCCACCCGCTCGCAAAGATCCGCCATTTCGTTGATGAACGTGATCTTGGCCGCCAGGAACGAGTTCGATGCATACTTGATCAACTCGGCCGTGCGGCGCTGCGTGAAGACGATGGGCACGTTTCTCCCGGCGAGCGGCGCGTAAATATCCAGCATGACCTTACGGGCGGCCGCATCCTCGGTGCCGACCACCACCCGGTCCGGCGCCATGAAATCCTGAATTGCCGTGCCTTCGCGCAGAAACTCCGGATTCGAGACGACGCTGAAGCTCCCGCGCGGACGCGCGACCGCGAACATCCGATCGATGGCGTCGCCGGTTCCGACCGGCACCGTCGACTTCAAGACGACGAGCGCGCCGGGCCGCATGGCCGGGGCAATCCGGCTCGCCGCCGAATAGACATAGGAGAGGTCCGCGTCCCACTCTTCGCCGCGGGCGGGCGTTCCCACGGCGATGAATATCGCGTCCGCGCCGGCCACCGCCGGAGCGGTCTCGGTTGTGAAGCTGATCGTCCCCCGTGCCCTGTTCATCGCCAGCAATTCGGCGAGGCCGGGCTCATAGATCGGAACGCAGCCGTTATTCAGCAAATCGATCTTGGCGGCATCGTGGTCGACGCAGACCACCTCGTGGCCGCAGTCCGCAAAGCATGCGCCGGTTACCAGCCCCACATAGCCCGATCCAACGATTGTTATTTTCATGGTCGAATTGCGCGCGTGCGCCTTTCTCTTTGTCATGGTGAATTTTCGAGGTGGGAATAGGCGGGTTGCAACTCCGGCCCGCCGAACGTCCACCGTGGCCGGAAAGCGACGCGGGGCGCCCGCTCATCTCCCAAACCCGCCCCGGAAATGCCGTAGGTCGTTTCGGTCAACCGGAAAAACACCGCGCCCCGCGAAATGGCGTCGAGGCCTTGCAGGCCGTGCGCCTCGAGGGCAAGGGCCGGTAAGGCGAACATCGCCGCGAGTGTCGCGGCCGTCGCGGGCAGGCGGGCAACCCAGCCGCCCTTGATCCGGTTCTCGATTTCATGCCGGATCAGGGCCACGACGGGAATCGCGCCGTACAGCACCGCATTGACGATGGCGAAAATGTAGAACCCGGCGCCGAAACCGGCGTTCGATACGGCAAGCGCGGGCACCGCCGACATCGTCGAAAGCGCCAAATAAGGCGCCAGGACGCGCGCCGGCAGGGGATCCGTTTCGCCGGCCCCTTTCGGCGTGATGCGGAAATCGACGAAGGAGTTGGTGGCCCAATCCCGGAGGGCCGCGAGAGTTCCCGCCAGCGCCCACGGCCAGCGGGCAAACAGGAAGACGATGACTTCCCACGACAGAACCTTGGCGTTGCCCGGCCGGAATGTTCCGCCGCTGCGCCACAGCAACGCCAGCAATACCAGCACCAGCGACATGGGCACGAAGTGAACGAAGAATTCCGGATAGGTGACGTCGACAAAATTGATCTTGAACGTCAAGGCGACGATCGGCAGAGCGAAACTCGCCGCCATGAACAGCGAAAACAGCGGGTACCAAAGCTGCGAGAACAGGAACTGAAAGCACAGGCGGGCCGGCAAGTACGGAACGTAGAGCGGCGAATATTTCAGCAAGATCGTCACCAGGCTGCGCGACCACTGGAACTCCTGCGTGATCAGGTCCGCGAAGGTCCTGGGTCCGTCGCCGTGAGCGATGGCATCCAGCGCGTGAACGCCCCGCCAGCCGAAAGCGTTCATCATCAGGGTCGTCGAATGATCTTCCGCCAGTTCGGGTCCGAGCCCGCCGATTTCCCGCAGCGCCGCGGTGCGGACGGCGTAATGGGATCCGATGCACAGCGGCGCCCACCCGCCATTGTAACCGGCCTGGAGCGAACCATGCAGGCTGGCCTCGGCGTGGAGCCGGCCCCTCGCCGACCAGCTGCCGGCGGCGTTCTTGTCGCAAATGCTGGGCGCCGAGACATAACCGACGCCGGGGTCGGCAAACGGCTTCAGCATCTCGCGCAAATAACCCGCCCGGGGAACATGGTCGGCGTCGAGCTGCACCGCGAAGTCGTAATATTCATAGCCGTAGTGATCGTAGAAGAAGGCCAGATTGCCTTCCTTGCAGCGGGTGCGGCGAGGCCAACTCGTCCGGTGATAATCCGGGCGATCCTTCCGGGTGGAAATGAACACGTCGTGTTCGGCGCACCAGTCCCTGACCGCGGAGGTCGGCGCCTCGTCGGCCAGCCACGTGTGATGCGGATAGTCCTGCGCCAGCATTGCCGTCAGCGTCTCGGCGACGACCGAAAACGGCTCGGACGGCGCCTTTGTCACCACCATGGCGACGCGACTGCCCGCCGGAAGCCGCAGCGGCCCGGCCAGCCGGCGGCCGCCAAAGAAGACGATCAGAAAATAGACCGGGATGACGGTGATCCACGCCAGCAAGACCGAGACGAAGCAATAGGCGGCGGCGCCGATGTTGTGCTCCGGCTTGAGCCACCAGATCCAGAAATACAGAAATGCCGCCAGCCACAATCCGGCGCCAAGCAGGTAGGCCGTCCTGTCCCCGCCTTGCAAGATCGGGACCAAGACCGGACCGGCGGCCTCCGGCAACGCAGCCTTGGAATCCGCACGTGTCCTCATCGTCACGCACCAAGTCCAGAGAACGGCGCGGCGGTCCCGATGACCGTGGCGAGGTCGGAAAACTCGGCGACGAATCCCGGTGTCTTTCGCGCCGACGACGCACCGGCGCCGCCGGCGACCGGGACGTTGCCCTTCACAGCGCGAACTCCCTGGGCGCGGCAGCCGGTTCGCCGAGCTCTTCGTCGAAATACGCGATGGTCCGGCGGAGGCCTTCGTCGAGTTGAACCGTGGGAGTCCAGCCAAGCGACCCCTGCGCCAGGCCGATGTCGGGACGGCGTTGACTGGGGTCGTCGACGGGCAGCGGGCGGTGGACGATTTTCGAACGCGACCCGGTTTGCGCGATGACCTTGTCGGCCAGTTCGCGAATGGTGATTTCGCGGGGGTTGCCGAGGTTGACCGGCGAAGCGGGAGACTCGCCGCCGTTCGTCAGCAGCAGAATGCCGTCGATGAGATCGTCGACGTAGCAGAACGACCGGGTCTGGGAGCCGTCGCCGTAAATCGTGATGTTCTCGCCCTTGAGGGCCTGGACGATGAAATTGGAGACGACGCGGCCGTCGTCCATCCGCATCCGCGGGCCGTAGGTATTGAAAATCCGGGCGATTCTGATATCGGCGCCGTGCCGCCGGCTGTAATCGTAAAACAGCGTCTCGGCCGCCCTCTTGCCTTCGTCGTAGCAGGCCCGCGGCCCGAATGAATTCACATTTCCCCGGTAGCTCTCCGGCTGCGGGTGGACCGCCGGCTCGCCGTAGACTTCCGAAGTCGAGGCGTGGAATATTCTCGCCTTCCGCCGCAGCGCCAGATCGAGAACATTGAGGCTGCCGATGACGCTGGTCTTGAGCGTATGGACCGGATCCAACTGATACTGCGGCGGCGACGCCGGACAGGCGAGATTGAAAATCGTGCCGGCTTCGACATCGACCGTGTGAATGATATCCTGCACGACGAGGCGGAACGCATCGTTGGCCCGAAGGTGCTCGATGTTGCGCAGCCGGCCGGTTTGGAGATTGTCCAGGCAAACCACGGCATCGCCGCGCCGCAGCAAGCGATCACAGAGGTGCGATCCGAGAAAACCGGCTCCACCCGTGACAAGCACTTGCCTCGACTTCGCGTTGCTCCGATCGGAGTCGTGGGGCAAGTCGCTGAACACTTGCGGCACCAAGTAATTCACAGGAGTCGGCTCCTAAACTTCGGCGTCCACACCTCACGCAAATCCGATCGCCGGCCAGCCATGACAGCCACCCGCCACATCGATCCAACGTTGAGGAAAACGCCGTCCGTCGAACTTCATTCGGCCGCCGAGGCCGAAGCCCCGCACTCCCAACGGGACCACGTCGTTCGGTTGCCGTCCGCAATGCTAACAACTTAACAAAAAAATAATCAAGTGGTGAACATGAAATTTCGCTAGGGTGTGAACCCAATTCAGGCTGTTGAATTACTTTAGCAAATCAGATTCAGATGCTCCGGACAAGGAGCATAACATGGGCCGATTTGATTTGACGGACGATGAGTGGGCGACGATTGAGCCGCATTTTCCTAAACCGGGTCGCGGACCTGCACGCAAGGATGACCGCCGTATCCTCAATGGCATCTTCTACATTCTGCGCACGGGCGCCCCGTGGCGCGACCTGCCGGAACGCTATGGGCCTCGGACTACAGTGTACAACCGCTATTCCAGATGGGGACAGCGCGGCATCTGGAAGGGCATCTTCGATGCCCTTGCCCGTGAGCGCAAGGACAGCCTGATCTTCATCGACAGCTCCATCGTCAAGGCTCACCGCGCAGCGGCTGGGTCAAAAAGGGGGAACTGGCAGAAGGTATTGGACGCTCACGCGGCGGCCGCACAAGCAAGGTTCACGCGGCCGTAGATGAAGACGGAAGGCCATTGCGACTGCAGATCAGCGGCGGCCAGTTGCATGACAGCCAGATGATGAAAGCTTTTCTGGATTGGGACAAAGAGCCGCTCGCCATCGTTGCCGACAAAGCCTACGGCAGCGCCAGCATCAGGCAGCAGATCGCCGATGAAGGTGCGTTGGCCGTGATCCCCTCAAAGAGCAATGCGCGAAAACCCATTCCTCATGATCCAAGCCTCTATGCCAAGCGCAACATCGTCGAGCGCTTCTTCTGCCGCATGAAAGACATGCGAAGGCTCGCAACCCGTTTCGAGAAAACCGCAGCAAACTTCCTCTCAATGCTTCACATATTCGCCATCAGGTGCTGGTCCAATTGAGTCCACACCCTAGTTTTGTGTTTTACCTGCAACAGTGAGTGTCATTTTCTTTGCCGCTCTTCCGCGTCGCGCGAATCGCTGCTATGGACACCGCTACTGAAATCGCAAAGGAGACAGCCATGATGATGAGGAACTATTCGCGCTGCTGATCTCCGGGCCGCCGAGGCTCGGGCCCGGCGGATAGCATACCCAGCGCCCCAGGCGCATT
>JANMQL010000230.1:0-12259 GCA_031370475.1 Hyphomicrobiales bacterium
CACAACTCGCAGGCGCGTTGATTTCATCTCGTCGATCAACCGGCGCACCAGCGGTGCCGAACTGACCACATTGGCGAGTTCCGGTTCGATCCCCAAGTCAACGCCATGACGTTCCGCCAGCGTCAAAGCATGTTCCATTTGCGCGGCCAGGTCCCGCCAGGCCTCCGGGCTGCCATTGTCGGGGTGATAGCGCCATTGGTCCTCCGCGTCGCGCGTGCCGGTGCAAAGGGTCACCAGCCCGGTTCCCATGGCGCCGGCCGCCGCGATCATCACCGCCAGCCGGCGCAACCCGGCTTGACGCAAGGCAGCGTCGGGGTGAGCCATGTTGTAGGTCGCGGAAACGGCGGCAATCGCCACGCCGCTACGCGCGCTGGCGGCGGCAATGGAGCCGGTCACGCTGTCCGCGATGTCCTCCGGCATCGCCGGCAAACCGAGACAGGTCAGGTTGAATTGCGCCACTTCATAGCCGGCGCCACGCACGGCCTGCAGCACGGGAATTGCCCCCTGGGCCGCAAATGTCTTGGCAAAAATGCCGAGCTGCATCACACCGGCCCGGCTGCATCGGCGAGGCGCACCGGCTTGCCCGAGCGCACCGATTGGGAAATCGCCACCATGGCCCGCACCGAGGCAACGCCATCGTCAACGTCCGCGCCGCGCATCGGCGCGCCATCGAGAATCGTGTCGGCGAAACCTTCGAGCTGACGGCGGAAGAAGTGGCCGTCGGCACCCAGCGGCCGGCGATAGGTCGCGTCCGCCTCGTGAAATATTTCGACGTCCGACGATTTGTAATACCAGGGATTATAGGTCCTGGCGGTGATGCTGCCGTTCTCGCCGTAGAGCATCAGGCCTTCGTGCCAGTCCATGCGCACCGCCACGGTGAGATCGAGATGACCCATGCAGCCATTGGCGAAGGCCACATCGACGAACCAGGAATAGGCACCGAACTTTTCGTTGAGCCGTGCATTCACTTCGACAAGATCGCCGCACAGAAAACGCGCCGTATCGACCAGATGGCTGCCATGCGCCAGCATAAAATAGCGCCTGAGATCGGACTTGGGGTTCTCCGACGGCTTCTTTGCCCTGGTGCTCAGAATGGGCAGCGGCTGCACGGCATCGGTCATGGTGTAGCGGTGGGTCGAGTCGCAATACCAGGCCTTGAATGCAAGCTGCGCGCCCATCTCATCGCGGACGAAATCCCGCGCCGCCTCGAGACCCGGATCAAATCGCTTCATATGCCCGATTTGCAGGACTTTGCCGGAAGTTCTCACGGCGGCAGCGAGGCTCTCCACCTCTTCGACGCCGATGCCGGCCGGTTTTTCGCAAAGCACATGCTTGCCGGCCGCCATGGCCGCGAGAGAGGCCGGCACGTGGAAGTTGTCGGATGTCGCAACGACGACGGCGTCGAGATCGGGATCCGCCAGCATCATATCATAGTCATAAAAGCGCTTGCTGGGCCGATAGATGTCGCCCGTCCTCTGCAGCAGATCCTCGGCGACATCGCAGATTGCGTAAAGGTCGGCATTGCGAGCCTTCAAAACCGACTCAAAATGGGCAAACTGAGCGATCGGGCCACAGCCGAGAATCCCCACGCGCAGGCGGCGGTCTTGTTTCTTCAGCATTACCTGAGATCCGGTTGACAGCACTATTGTCCGTTCCTGCCCCGTGACGTCAAGCCCATCCCACGTCACAGGGACGGCCCGGATCACGAAGCGATTAGAATCGTGCTCTCCGGCGACCATCGCAGCGTGACAGGCTGGCCTTCGGACAATTGGGGGAGTTGACAACTTAACGTGTTTCGGCGGCAAGCCGGTCTTGGTGCAAATAAGTGTCATGCCGCCGCAGTCGCCGTGGTCCACGTCGCCATGGCCTTGGTCCTAAGGTGGCGGAGGGTGACGCGACTGATCAGATGACGTTGGACACTGAAGGTGTTGTAGATGGCGGCATGGGTGGCGAGAAACCTCTGAGCTGAGCCCTGCGATTTGAACCGCTGCTGCTTTCGTTCCCTCCGGCGAATTGGCAGATGGGAGTTCTCGGCACGAAGTTCTCTCGCAGCCGCCCGGGCCGATGACGATCAGAACAGCCGAGTTTGTGTGTTGCGGCGCCATAGGACGCCAACCCGTCAGTGACGATTGTCTTCGGATGGATGCCCTGGCGCTTCAGCAGTTTCCTGAGCAATCTCAGCGCGGCCTGCTTGTTTCGCCGCTTCTGCACCAGCATATCGAGGACTTCGCCTTCGTCATCGACGGCCCGCCAGAGATACATCCTCTGGCCGCCAATCTTGACGACCATCTCATCCAGATGCCAACGGCCTGTGAGCCCCGGTCTGGCATTTCGAAGATTGCGACCGAACTGCCGGCCGAACTTCCTGGTCCAGCAGCGGATGGTTTCATAGCTGACATCGATGCCTCGCTCGGACTTCAAGTCTTCGACATCCCGAAAGCTCAGCGCGAACCGGAAGTACAACCATACTGACTGGCGAATAACATCTGCTGGAAACCGGTGGCGGGTATACGAAATCGATGTCAGCATTGGGCGTCTCACCTTGGATCGGGGTTCATCAGAACTCCCGAAGGGTTGCGGAGTCCATAGCAAAGGAGGCCGCGCCGCTTTACCGTGACAACTCCAAATGCTCATACAAAGTCGCCGGTAGTCGCCTCGACGACCTTTGACTAACGACTTGTTTTCTCTGAATTTTAGATGGTGGCGGACGCAGTCAGTGACGAACCTGTCTCTGCCCCCAGTTCCCTGTTAACAGGGAAAAATGCAGGGAATTTCCTGAAATTCGCCTGTTCACGGCTTTCAAGGTGTCGGTAAACCTCTGTATTTGCGATGAATTTCAACGAAATTCCCTAAATATCAAAGCAGGGAATTTTCGCGCTCATTTCGTGGATTAACAGGGAACCGACGATTCCTAACAGGGATCGATCTTGCAGCCGCTTGCCAGACTGTCCGAAGCTGCGGCGCCTTCCTGGACCTGTAAATTCGCTTGCAATTGCAGGCATATTTACAGGATGGGCGTAAATATAGCGTCGGATGCGGTCAACTCGCCGGCGTATCCGGCAATCTGGGGCAGTGCGGGCATGAGAACTCCTCAGCCCATGATTGTCGGCGTATTGCGGACCGACAAGCGCATCAGGCCGCCGGCATCCGCATTTCCACGAGTTCGGCCCAGTAGGATGTTCCAACCGGGATTGCCTCATCATTGAAATTGTATTCGGGGTGATGCACATCGGCGGTGTCGCCGTTGCCGATCTGGATATAGGCGCCGGGGCAAGCCTCCAGCATATAGGCGAAGTCTTCGCCGCCCATGATCGCCGGAGCATCGACAACCGCAGCGCCCGAAACCCGGTGCGCGGCCCCTGCGGCATATCCCGTCTCCACATCGTGGTTTACCATGGCCGGATAACCGGGCCGCCAGTCCAGCTCGGCCTTGGCGCCGAAGGCCTGGACGGTATGGGCGACGATCGCCTTCAGCCGCTCTTCGGCCAACTTGCGCAGGACCGGGTCGAAGGTGCGCACCGTGCCGCGCAGTTCGACACGCTCGGGAATCACATTGTAGGCGTCGCTTTCGGTGCGGAAGGAGGTGACCGACACGACGATCGAGGCCAGCGGATCGGCGTTGCGGGAAACGATGGTTTGAAGGGCAAGCGTCAGGTGGCAAGCCACAAGCGTCGTATCGATGGTGACATGAGGCTTTGCGGCATGGCCGCCAAGGCCGGTCACATGCAACGTAAAATTATCGGTGGCGGCGTAGAACGGCCCCGGCTTGATTGAGAACCTGCCCACCGGCAGGCCCGGCAGATTGTGCATGCCATAGACTTCCTTGATACCGAACCTTGTGATCAGCCCGTCCTCGACCATCGCCTTGCCGCCGGCCCCACCTTCTTCGGCCGGCTGGAAGATCACCGCGACAGCGCCGTCGAAATTGCGCGTCTCCGCCAAGTATTTGGCAGCGCCGAGCAGCATCGCCGTATGCCCGTCATGGCCGCAGGCATGCATTTTGCCGGGGGTTTTCGAGGCATAAGGCAGCGCCGTCGCCTCGAGGATCGGCAGTGCGTCCATGTCGGCGCGCAGACCCACCACATGGCCGCGCGTGTTGGCCTTACCCTTGATCAGCCCGACCACGCCGGTGCGTCCGATTCCCTCCGCGACTTGATCGCAGCCGAATTCCCGCAGCTTTGCCGCTACCACCGATGCGGTGCGATGCGTGTCATACATCAGCTCAGGGTTTTCGTGCAGATCGCGCCGCCAGGCGGTGATCTCGGCGTGCATTTCGGCCAGTCGGTTCTTGATCGGCATTTGGGTCTCTCCCTTGCAACGTTTGTCTTCGGGGTCAGCCTTGCAGAACGAAATGTCCGGGCGCTACTTCGTCATAGAGTGACGCGCTCGGGCGATACCCCACCGGATGCACCGGCGAGGGAATGGGCTTGAAGGTCAGATCGTCGCGCAACCGCTTCTGCCGCGGGTCGGCGACCGGCACGGCGGAAATCAGCGCTTGCGTGTAGGAATGGCGCGGGTTCTCGAGTACCGCAGCGCGCGGGCCAAGTTCGACGATGCGGCCGAGATACATGACGCCCACCATATGCGATACCCGTTCCACAACCGCGATGTCGTGACTGATGAACAGGTACGATAGCCCCAGATCGGCTTGCAATTCCATCATCAGGTTCAGCACCTGCGCCTGTACCGAAACATCCAACGCCGAGACCGCTTCGTCGGCAATGATCAGCTTCGGATTGACCGCCAGGGCCCGGGCAATCGCCACCCGCTGGCGCTGCCCGCCTGAAAGCTCGTGCGGAAAGCGGCGCAGGAAGGAGCGCGGCAGCCGCACCCGGTCGAACAGTTCCGCCACCCGATCCTGCAATTCGCGGCCCGTGGCGAGGCCGAAATTCTGCATGGGCTCCGCCACCTGATCGGCGAGCCGCCGATAGGGATTGAGCGAGGCGAAGGGGTCCTGAAACACCATCTGCATGTCGCGCCGGGCGCGGCGCAATTCATGGCGATCGAGGGCGCGGATTTCCCGGCCGCCGATCCAGATATCGCCCGATTGCGGCTCGATCAGCCGCAGGATGGAGCGCCCGCAACTGGATTTGCCGCAGCCGGATTCGCCCACAAGGGCAAGGGTTTCGCCGACGTTGAGGGTAAAACTCACATCCTCGACGGCATGCACCTGGGCCACGGTGCGCCGGAACACGCCACCCTTGACCGGAAATCGCGTGGTGAGGTGCTTCACTTCCAGAAGCGGCTTGGGCTTTGCCTTGGGCGCGGCGGAGCGTTCGGCCAGGGCAGCGTCGGCGCGGGCCGTCTCGTCGCCGATGATCCGCATCCTCTCGGGCGCCGCCCGGCCGCGCATCTCACCGAGTTTCGGCACCGCAGCCAGCAGCGCCTTGGTGTAATCCTCGCGTGGGTTCTCGAATATCTCGGCCACCGGGCCGGTTTCGATGATCTTGCCGCGATACATGACCGCCACCCGGTCGGCCATCTGCGCCACCACCGCCATGTCATGGGTGATGAACAGCACGGCCATGTTGTTCTCGCGCTTCAGCCGGTCGATCAGCGCCAGAATCTCGGCCTGAATGGTCACATCGAGCGCGGTGGTCGGCTCGTCGGCAATCAGCAGGCGCGGCTCGCAGGCCATCGCCATGGCGATCACCACGCGCTGGCGCATGCCGCCGGAAAGCTCATGCGGGTATCGCCGCAGCATCCGCTCCGGTTCCGCGATGCGCACGCTTTTCAAAAGATCGAGCGCCTTGGCGCGGGCCGCCTCGGCGGTCAGTCCCTTGTGTATGCGCAAGCCGTCGGTCAATTGCCGCTCGATGGTGAAGACGGGATTGAGCGAGGTCATCGGCTCCTGGAAGATCATGCCGATCTCGTTGCCGCGCAGCTGCCGCATCAGGGCGGGACCGGTGCCGGCCAGGTCGATCGCCGCGCCGTCGGGGCGGGCGAAGTTTAGACGGCCTTGGGCAATGCGGCCGCCGCCAAATTCCACCAAACGCATCACCGACAGCGCGGTCACGGATTTGCCGGACCCGGACTCGCCGACTACGCAGAGGGTTTCGCCCGCCCAAATGGAAAAGCTTACATCTTCAACACCGACGACTTTGCCCCCGCCGGTGTCGAATTCGACCCGGAGCTTGTCCACCGATAGCAGCGGTGCAACCTGCATGTCGGCTCTCATTTCGTCCTCGGATCGAGCACATCACGAAGCACGTCGCCGAACATGTTCAAGCCCAGCACCATCAGTGCCACTGCCGCCCCCGGCACCAGCGCCGTCCAGGGCGCCACATCGAGATAATCGCGCGAGGCTTGGATCATCAGGCCCCACGAGGCGGACGGAGGCTGCGTGCCGAGGCCGAGAAACGACAGGCCGGCCTCGGCCAGGATCGCGAAGGCCAGGCTGATGGTGGCCTGCACGATCACCGGCGGCATGATGTTAGGGAGAACGTGGCGAACCATCATTTGCAGGTCGGTGGTTCCGGCGGCGCGGGCCGCCTCGACATAGGGCATCTGCGCCACCCGCAACACTTCACCCCTGATGATGCGGGCGAGATAGGGGGTAAAGGCCACACCGATGGCGATAATGGTATTATGCAGATTGGGGCCCAGCACCGCGCTGATCGTCAGTGCAAGGAGCAATGCGGGAAAACTCAGTAGCGTATCGACAAGCCGCATCAGAACATTGTCGGCCACGCCGCCGTAGTAGCCGGCGATCATGCCAAGCGGTAGTCCTATGACGACGCTCATAACCACAGCGGCGGCCGCGATCATTATCGAGGTTCGCGCGCCCAGGATCACCCGGTAGAACAAATCGCGGCCCAGCTGGTCGGTGCCCAGGAGATGATCGAAGGAGGGCGGATGCAGCCTGGCCGTCATCACCATCTTGGTTGCGTAGTCGGCCGGGACCGCCAGTGGAGCGATGACGGCGATCAGCACAAACAGCACCACGAGACCGAGGCCGAACAGGCTTTTGGCGGAGAGAAAGCGTTTCATGCCCTAGCCCAGCCGGATCCGTGGGTCGATCACCAGATAGAGCAAATCGACAACAAGGTTGGTCAGCATCACAACCGCGGCGATGACAAAGACCGAGGCCTGGATCAGCGGCACGTCGCGGTTCAGCAGGCCCTGATAGGTGAGCCAGCCCATGCCGGTGAAGTTGAACAGGCTCTCCATGACGATGATGCTGCCGAATAGATAGCCGATCTGCAGGCCGGCGATCGTCATCACCGGCCCGATGGCATTGGCCAGACCATAGCGCCAGATCACGGTCCGCTCCGACAGGCCCTTGGCGCGGGCCACGCGGATGAATTCCTGATTGAGAATGGCGGTCATGGTCGACCTTGTCATGCGGGTGAGATGGGCCATGAGCCCAAGGCCCAGGGCGAGCGAGGGCAAAAGCGCGTGGCGGACCGCCAGCCAGAAATTCTCGGTCGGGTCGGCGAAACCGCTGGACGGCAGCCATCCAAGACCGCGCGCGAACAACAGGATCATCACGATCCCCCAGAAGAAATCCGGGAGGCTGACGCCGAGAAGCGCGGCCCCCGAGCTCGCCGTGTCCTGCCAGCGATCGCGGTGAACCGCGGCCCACACACCCAGCGGTACGGCGCAGACCAGCGCCACGGTCATCGACATCACCACCAGAAGGGCGCTGGCCATGATCTTTTGTTCCAGCAGTTGGGCGATCGGCTTCTTGAAAATCAGCGAGGTGCCCCAGTCGCCCGTCAGCATGCCGCCGATCCAGCGGCCATATTGCACGATCAGCGGGTCATTCAGGTGCAGGCTTTCGCGCAAGCCAGCGAGGGCCTCCGGATTCGACTGGGTGCCCATGATCATCATGGCCACGTCGCCCGGCAGGATGTTGGTGACGCCAAAGGTGATGGCCGAAATCAGCAGGAGCGTCAGGATCAGCGACATCAGCCGGTTCAGCAAATAGGTCATTCGGCGCCCTTGCCCGAGGTTCTAGGGAATGGCGGGCCCGCACAGATGGGCCCGCCAATGGATCAGGCCTTGAGCCAGACCTTGTGGAAATTGAGGTTGCTGCCGTTCGGGTGCACAATGGTATCGAGGCCGCCGACTTTCGGCTGCGCCCCGATGGTGCCATTGCGGAACCACAAGACGATATCATGGGCTTCGTCGAAAACCCGCTTCTGCACTTGCTTGTAGAGTTCGGCCCGCGCCGCCGGATCGACGGTCACCCGCGCTTTTTCGGTCAACTCGTCGATCATCGGATCCTTGATGGCCCGGTAGTTGAACGCGCCCGTCGAGTTCCACAGGCTGTAGTACAGGAAATCCGGCTCCCACAGCGTGAAGAAGTTCATCATCGTCATCTGGAAGTCCTTGTTGACCCAGCACTGGCTGAGCCAGTCGGCCCAGGTCAGTTGCTCGATCTTAAGTTCCACTCCCGCCTGATTGAACCATTCCACCATGATCTGGGCGGCTTCGATGTGATAGGGATAGTTCGTGGTCGCCTTGAAAACGATCTTCAGCTTGCCCGGCCCATAGCCCGCCTCGTCTAGTAGCGCCTTGGCGCCCTCGATGTCCTGCGGACGGTTCTTCAGGTCGTGGTTATAATCGGTCGAGGTTGGGAAGCTCGGCGAGGCCGTGACCGCGCCTTGCCCCCACAGCGCCCCCTGCAGCAGCTGTTCCTTGTCGATGATCATGTCGAAGGCGACGCGCACCTTGGGGTTCTGGAATGGCTCGAAGGTGTGATTGAGGTTGACGAAATCCCAGTTGAGCGGGAACCAGGCGACCACCTGCAGGTTCGGGTCGGCCTTGATTTCGGCGATCCGGTCGGCGGGGATGTCGTTGATCATGTGCAACTCGCCGGTCCTGAGACCGGTCAGGCGCGTGGTGGATTCCGATATCTCGCGGGCGATGACGCCATCGAGATAGGCGGGGCCGTTCCAATAGTCGTCGAAGCGCGCCATTTCCACCACGTTGCCTTCTTCATGGCGCACGAACTTGAACGGCCCGGAGCCGGTCGGGTTCGATCCTTGCGTATCACCCGATCCCGCCGGGATCACCGCGCCCGCGCCATTTTCCGCAAGCCGGCTGAGGAAGGGAGCGTTTACCGCCTTCATCTTGATAACCACGGTCAGGTCGTCGGGCGTCTCGATGGAGCCGACGGCATTGAACACCTCGAAGTTCACCGCCCCCGTTTTTGGGTCCTTGCAACGCTCGAAGGAATATTTCACATCGGCCGAGGTCATCGTGGCGCCGTTGTGGAATTTAACGCCCGGGCGCAGCTTGAAAGTATAAGTCAGCCCGTCGGCCGCCTGGTCAAAGCTTTCGGCAAGCATGGGGATCAAGTTCAGATTCTTGTCGACCGCGACGAGAGAGTTGTGAATGTTCTGCAGCACGCGCAAGCTCGACGCCGTGCCGGTCTGATGAATGTCGAGATTTTGCGTGGTTTCCGAATGGCCCCAGATCAGCGTGCCGCCCTTGACCGGCGCGTCCTCAGCCAGAACGCCGGAGGGGCCGAGCGTGCCGAACACCATGGATCCGCCCAGAACTGCGGAGGTGGTGTATAAAAATTCTCTGCGCTTCATGTCCGTTTACTCCCTGTTGTGCCGGCCGTCTTGCGGCCGGCGTTGGTTCCCCTTGTCGTCTGTCCCACCTCGATCCGCATGTGCGGCTGCGGGCTTCTTGTCATTCGTTATTCAGGCCGGAAATTCCGGCCGGCGCTGTGCCACGCCAAGTTCCTTCTCCAGCGCCATGCCGAGATTCAGCATCGGTCCCTCGTCAAACAGCCGCCCCCACAGCGATATGCCGTGCGGCACGGTAAAGGTGCGGCCCTTGGCATCCTCCTCGCCGGTGGTCAGCTTGCCGGAACCCAGCGAGGCGGCGCTGCGCGTACCGAGCTGCTCGAACCCGGCGCGCAAGTGCAGGCACGGGTGGCCGGTGAAATTGCTGGCAACCAGCATGGGCCCGGTCATGAACGGGCCGACCAGCGCATCGACCTGGCGGAACAGCCCGTCGAGCGCCTGCATCACGAGGTAGCGCAGCCGGTCGAGCTGAACATGGTCCACGGCCGACAGGAACCGCGCCTTGCGGAAGGTGTTTGGCCAGGCGCCATCGTCCTGCCAGGTGAGCGTATCGTCGAGCCCCGACAGCGTCAGATCTTCAAAGGTGGCGGCGGCTTCGGCATAGACGATGTTCATCAGCGCGCCATAGGGAAGGTCTGGCAGCGACACTTCCACCACCTCGATTCCCAACCGTCGCGCCGCTGCAAGTGCCGCATGATCCACGGCGGTCGCCCCCTCGGCGAAGGCCTCCGGCAGATACCCCAGCCGCATCCCTCCGATCCTGGTGGTTGCATCGAAATAGAACGGCACATCGATCGACCCCCGATCGGCCGCATCGCCGCCATTCAGCACCGCCAGCACGATCGCCGTATCTTCGACCGACCGGCAGATCGGTCCGACCTTGTCGAGGCTGCCGCACAGGGCCATGGCGCCGGCCCGCGACACACGGCCGAAGGTGGGGCGGAGCCCCGTGGTGCCGCAGCGCTGGCTGGGCGAGGTGATCGAGCCCAGCGTTTCGGTGCCGATGGCGAAGGCACAGAGTCCCGCCGCCGTGGCCGAGGCCGACCCCGCACTCGAGCCGCTGGAGCCTTCGTTCAGGTTCCAGGGATTGCGGGTGACACCACCATACCAAATATCATTATAGGCCAACGCGCCGACTGTCGCCTTGCCCAGCATTACCGCCCCGGCGGCGCGTAATTTGGTGGCGATGGCAGCATCATTTTCGGGCACTCGGTGGCGGAACGGCTCCGCTCCCCAACCTGTGACGATGCCCTTGGTGTCAAAGAGGTCTTTCAAAGCATAAGGAATGCCGTGCAAGGGCCCAAGACTGACGCCCGCTCGCAGCAACGCGTCAGCGGCCTCTGCCTCGGCTAGGGCAAGTTCCGGCGTCACCGTGGCGAAGCATTCGAGGCGCGGACCGAATTTGGCGATCCGGTCGAGGTAGATCCGCGTCAACCGCTGGCTGCTGAGCACGCCCGCCGCAATCCACGCGGAAAGCTGCGTTACGGGCGCGAAGGCGATATCCTCGTCCGCCACGGGCAGAGGACTCTTGCCGGCCGGGCTGAAGCGCAGTGTTCCGGCGCCAGAGGGCATCCGGAAGCCGGGAAGCCGCGGGTCGAAGCGGCTCGCTGTGGGCACGGAATTGGCCAGCGGTTTGGCGCGGCGCGCAACGGCCGAGGCAATCTGGCCGTCGAGATTGCCCAGCATCTGCGCGCGTTCGCGCGTCGTATAGGCAATGCCCATCAGCCGTTCGGCGGCCGCGATCGTCTCCGGGGTGAAGTCGGTTTGGGTCATTCGAACATTCTTCTGCACGAAGACGGCGCTCGGTTGTCGCACGCACACGACCTGCCCGACCGATCATTCCGTACCAGATGCAATGAAACGTTATTGCATCGGGAGCCTTCGGTCGAGAGGCATTGAAGCGATCCGGTCGGACTCTTTCCAAGCCTGGCGATACGCGAACGTCAACCTGGACGGGAGAAGGCCGGCGGCGTGCTCCAAGCATGGGAGTAGGCTCGGCGGCACCCCTCGCTTTCCCCGCCCTGCGGCCTTGCCGGGGGCCTTCCCGTCGGCCCGATGCTCGCCACCCGCCATTTTGAAAAAAGAAATGTCTTGCGGGCCGCTGCGGGTTTTGAAAATCTGGGTGACTGGAAAGTCCTGTGACGTGCCTCTCACTCAAGCCTAGACTGACAGCGAAGGGAGAAAGCCCATGAAACTCTTACCACACCGAACTGTTTAGTCCCGGCATTTGGTGGAGTGGATTGAGTTTGAATCTTTCTGGTTCGTTTGTCCATGCTTTGCAGATGTGTTCGTAGGGCGTGAGACCCTTGAGCGTTTTGAGGCGACGACCAAAATTGTAGGCGTTCACGAAGTCGGCAAGATGGCTTTTGAACTGTTCGTGGCTGTCGTAGTGGTAACGCTTGACGGTCGCCTCTTTGATGGTTCGGTTCATGCGGTCCACCTGGCCATTCGTCCAGGGGTGTTTGATCTTGGTGAGGCGGTGTTCGATGCCATTTTCCCGGCAGCGCATGTCGAACATATGGGTCATAAAGGCAGCCGTCGGCCCGTCAGCGTAGCGTGGCGGATAAGTAAACTGGACGCCGTTGTCAGTGAGAACGATATGGATTTTGTAGGGAACGGCTTTGATCAAGGCTTCGAGGAAAGCGGAAGCTGAAGCTCTGCCGGTCTTCTTCACGAGTTGGACGAAGGCGAATTTGCTCGTGCGGTCAATGGCGACG
>JANMQL010000241.1:0-8205 GCA_031370475.1 Hyphomicrobiales bacterium
ACGACGCGATCAAGGCGCAGCTCGACCGCATCGCCCATGGCTACCGTTACAATTTCACCTCCGATGCGCTGGAAGAGCTCTCCGATATCATCCGGGCGCGCTGCGGCGGCGATCTGCAGCACATGGTCTATGTGACCGGCGGTTCCGAGGCGGTCGAGTCCTGCCTGAAGCTGGCTTTGCAATATCACGCGGCGCGCGGCGAGATGAGCCGGCGGCGCTTCATCGCCCGCGAGCGCTCCTGGCACGGCAATACGCTGGGTGCTTTGTCGGTCTCTGGATTTCTGGAGCGCAAGAGGGCCTTCGAAGGCTCACTCCTCGATGTCTCGCGGCTGTCGCCTGCCAATATTTACCGCCCCATTACCGGCGCCACGGCGGCAAATGCGGGCGAGGCCTGCGCCAAGGAACTGGAAGACGAGATCCTGCGCATCGGGCCTGAGAAGTTCGCCGCCTTCATCTTCGAGCCGGTGGTGGGGGCGGCGGGCGGCTGCGTTCCGGCTCCGCCCGGCTATGCCAAACGGGTGCGCGAGATCTGCGACCGGCACGGCGTCTTGATGATTGCCGATGAAGTGATGTGCGGGGCGGGCCGCTGCGGCACTTGGCGGGCGCTGGAGGCCGACGGCGTCGAACCCGACATCATGTCGGTCGCCAAGGGGCTGGCGGCGGGCTATCTGCCGCTGGGGGCGGCGATCTATTCGCGCAAGGTTGCCGACGTAATCCACGGCGTCCATGGCGCGCCGATGACCGGGCACACCTTCACCGGCCACACCGCCTGCTGCGCGGCGGGCGTCGCGGTGCAGAAGATCATTGCGCGCGAAGGCCTGGTCGAGCGGGTGCGCCGCAATGAGGCGAAGCTCAAGACGATGATTGCCGAGGCGCTGGCCGGCGTCGAGGCGGTGGGCGACATCCGCGGCCGGGGCTATTTCATCGGCACCGAGCTGGTGGCCGACCGCGAGACCGGGAAGCCGTTCGACGCCTCGCTCAAGCTCTATATGCGTATCCGTCAGCAAGCTCTTGAAAACGGACTCATTTGTTATCCAGTGGGCGGCAATGCCGATGGCGTCAACGGCGACGTGGTGATCCTGGCGCCGCCCTATAATGCAAGCGATGCGGAGTTAACCGAGATGGTCGACAAGATGGCCCGCTCGATCCGCCAGGTGCTGGCGGAGGACCGTATCGGCTAGGCGACCGGAGTCCATTGGACCTGGTCGATGCGGGTGGCGCCGGTGGCCAGCATGATCAGGCGGTCGAGGCCCATGGCGACGCCGGAAGCGGGCGGCATCATGGCGAGGGCCTCCAGCAACTCCTCGTCGATCGGGTAACGCTCGCCATAGACGCGCTGTTTGACGGCCATCTCCGCCTCAAAGCGGCGGCGTTGTTCGGCGGCGTCGATCAACTCGCCGAAGCCGTTACCCAGTTCGACGCCGCAGGCATAGAGCTCGAAGCGCTCGGCGACGCGGCTGTCGTGGGCGCAGGCGCGGGCGAGTGCCGCTTCCACGGCGGGATATTCGTAGAGAACCGTAGGCCCCTTGACGCCGAGATTTGGCTCGACTTCCTCCACCAGAATGCGGCTGAAGATATCGGACCAGGAATCATCGTCCGTGACACGAACCGGCGACTGGGCGGCCAATGCGTCGCGGTCGGCCGCGGCGCCGTCGAGGGTCTTCAAAAGATCGACCCCGGCATAGCGTTCGAAGGCTTCCGCCACGGTCAGCCGTTCGGGTTCGGCGAATGGATCCGTCTTGCAGCCCCGCCAAACGAATGTCCGGGTTCCAACGGTCTCCGCGGCCAGGCGCATAAGCGCCACGCTGTCGCCGATGACAACCTCGTACGGTTCATTGGCGCGGTACCACTCGAGCATGGTGAATTCGGGCGAATGGGTCAGCGTGCGCTCGCGGTTGCGATAAACCCGGGCCATGTCGAAAATGCGGGTTTCGCCCGCCGCCAGCAGCTTCTTGCAGGCGAATTCCGGCGAGGTATGGAGATAGCGCGGTTCGCGGCTGCCGTCGGGCTGGATCAGCTCGGTGGCGAATCCGTGCAGATGCGCCTCGTTGCCGGGAGAGACCTGCAAGGCGGAGCACTCGACCTCGGTGAAATCGCGCGCCCCGAACCAGTGGCGGATCGCCGCCACGATGCGGTTGCGCCCCAATAGAAAAGGCCGGCGGTCACGGTGCCGGCCGGGCGAAAACCAGGGCGAGGTGCGCTGCGTCAACACAAACTCCCAAGGGGGTTGGCTTCATCGAGCCTCGCTGCTAATACCGCGCCCAACCCGTTCCGGCAATTCATTGAAAGAGAAAAAGTGGTCAAAATCATTGCAAGCGGCGTACGCAAGGGCAACGTCATCGAGCACGAGGACGGCAAACTTTACGTGGTGCTGAAGGCGGAAAGCATGCACCCCGGCAAGGGCACGCCGACCACGACCATCGACATGCGCCGCATTTCCGACGGCGTCAAAACCACCGTGCGCTTCAAGACGACCGACGCAATGGAGCGCGCCTTCGTCGAAACCATGACCCACAGCTATCTCTACAAGGACGGCGATCAATACGTGTTCATGAACCCGGAGAATTTCGAGCAGACCCATGTCTCCGCCGACATGCTGGGCGAGCAGGCGGCGTTCCTGCAGGAGGGCATGGCCTGCCAGGTAGCGCTGTTCAACGGCACGCCGATCTCCATCGAATTGCCGCAGCGGGTGACGCTGGAAATCGTCGAGACCGAACCGGCCATCAAGAATCAGACGGCGTCCTCGTCGTTCAAGCCGGCGCTGCTCTCCAACGGCGTGCGCACCATGGTGCCGCCGCACATCGCGGCGGGCACGCGCATCGTGGTGGCGACCGAGGACGCCTCCTATGTCGAGCGCGCCAAGGACTGAGTGCGCCGGAAGACCGCGACGGTCTCGACGTGCGAGCTCCATTTGAATTGGTCGACCGGGGCGACGGCGCCGAGCCTATAGCCGCCGCGCACCAGGATTTCCGCATCGCGGGCGAAGCTGGCGGGATCGCAGGAAACGGCGATGACCGTCTTGACCGCCGACTTCGCCAATTGCCGGGCCTGGGCCTCGGCGCCGGCGCGGGGTGGATCGAAGACGACGGTATCGAAATCCTTCAATTCGCCCGCCACCAGGGGCTCGCGGAACAGATCGCGCGCCGTGGCCGTTACCGGCTTCAGGCCGGAAGTTTCGCGCCTGGCACGGTCGAGGGCGGCAATCGCCGGCCGGTCGCTGTCGAAGGCGGACACCTGCGCGGTTTCGGCGAGACGCAGGGCCAAGGGGCCGATGCCGCAGAAGAGATCGGCGATCTTCTTCGCCTTGCCGGCGGCGGCGGTGACCAGTTGCGCCAGGGCCGCCTCGCCGGCGGCGGTCGCCTGCAAAAAGGAAACCGGCGGCAAGGCGACCCTGACCCGGCCCATGGTCACCACCGGCGTCGCCCGGATCGCGACCGGTTCATTATTGACCGTCAGCCGCGCCAGTCCGAAATCCGCTTGCGCCAGCCCCTGCAGGGCCCGCGCCGCCAGTTCGCGCTCCACCTTCACGGCGCTATCGATACCGGTATCGGTGGCGGTGAGTGCCACATCGCAATCGCCGAGCCGGGCGCCGATGGCACGGGCGATGTCCATGGCGCCCGCCAAGGCGGGCACCAGAATGGGGCAGCGGTCGATGTCGAGCAGGTCGTGGCTGCGGGCCGCCATGAAGCCCGCCAGCACCGCGCCGTCCTGGCGGCGGACATGCAGGCTCACCCGGCGGCGGCCCTCGCCATGGGCATCGATCAATTCGGCAACCGTCGCCTCGATCCCGCGGTTCTTGAGGGCGGCGACCACCAGGCCGCGCTTCCAGTCGCGATAGGGTTCATCGCGCCAATGCTGTAACTGGCAGCCGCCGCAGCGGCTGAAGAATTTGCAGAAGGGCGCGATGCGGTCGGGCGAGGCGGTTTCGATGGCGACGATGCGGGCCCGCGCGCCATTGACGGCGGCGCGAACCGTTTCGCCGGGCAGTGCGTAGGGGACATCGAGCGTGCCGCCATCGTGCGCGGCAATCGCTTCGCCGCGCCGTCCCATGCCGGTAATTTCAAGCTGCGTCTCAGTCATCGGCCGCGGCGGGGTAGGCGATGGCCATGCCATAGCCGCCAGCTAGCGAAACGCGCACCCGGCCATGGGCGATGTTGGACAGCGTCAGGCTCGAGCCCAGCGGCACATGGCGCTTGGCCAGCGGCCAGCGCACACCTTCGAGATCGAGGCCCGTCAGATCGGCGAAGGGCACGATGCTGAGGCGGCTCTCCGGCGGCAGGTCGATCTCGGTCGAGCCGGGGATCAGCGGATGGGCTTCTTCGCCGCCGCTGGTCAGGAGGCATGCATGGCCGGCCCGCGCCAGCCGCAGCGTCAGGCCGAAATGACCCAGCATGTGGTCGGCCTGGCCGCCAAATCCGCCCACCAACACGAAGTCGCGCCCGCCGCGATTCAGTGCTTCCGTAACGGCCAGGTCGCCGTCGGTGGCATCCTTTTCAGGCTTGTGGCTTTGCCGCGGAACGTGGCGGTATTGCAGCAAGAGCTCCGAGCCGGAGGAATCAAAATCGCCGACCCAGAGCTCCGGATCGACGCCAAGTGCTGCCGCATGAATCATGCCGCCGTCGGCGGCGATGCTGCGGGCCCCGGCGAGCTGGCGCCTGAGGCGGGCCGTTACGGTGAGGTTTCCGCCCAGCAGAATGGCAAATCGGGTCATGATCGCCGTTATATAGTGTGCTTATCCGATTTTGCCTAAACCGGCGCCGGCACTTCTCAATGCCTGCATTTTCGTCCTAGAGTGGTTCCCGGGTGAGTGAGGAGACCGCCGCATGGCCAAGGGCAAAGGGCAACGCAAACTTACCGGCCTTTCCGACATCTACGCTTTCTTCCGGCAGAACCGGACGCCGATCACCTTCCTCTCTCCCACCCCCTACAACATTCTCGGCCTCGGCCGCTGGATCAACAGATTCGAATATATCAACTTCTTCGACAGTTTCGACGGCAGCCATCCCAAGGTCGCGGTGCCGCGCGAGCACGGGTCGCACGAATTCCGCTCGATCGAGGATGTGAACAATTATCTCCTGCGCCACAAGGAGGTGCGCGCCAGGCTCAAGGAGCGCGGGCCCGGCATCCTGCTTCTTGTCATGTTCGATGAGGAGACCGAGGCACTGGCCAAGGAACTCGGCCAGAGGATCGCATTGCCGCCGGCCAGGCTGCGCAAGCACATCGATTCCAAGATCGTCACCACCAGGCTTGGCAACGAAGCCGGCATCAAGAGCGCGCCCAACACCATGGGCAAGGCGAAATCCTATGCCGAACTCATGAAGCTCGCCGCTCGGGCGAAGCTCGGCGCCGATCTTGTGGTGCAGACGCCCTATGGCGATTCCGGCCGCACCACTTTCTTCATCAAGTCGGAGGCCGACTGGAAGAAGAACGAAGACAAGCTCGCCGCCGAACCGCTCAAGGTGATGCGCCGCATCAATCATTTGCCGGGCACCGTCGAAGCCGTCGCCACCCGCCACGGCACGCTGGTCGGGCCGTTGCAGACCGACATCACCGGTTTTTCCGAGGTGACGCCCTACAAGGGCGGCTGGTGCGGCAACGACGTCTTCACCGGCGGCCTCGCGAAGGAACGCAAGGCGGTGCAGAAGATGGCGCAAAAGCTCGGCGGCCGCCTCTACAAGGCGGGCTACAAGGGCGCCTTCTGCATGGATTTCCTCATCGATACCGACAGCCGCGAAGTCTATCTCGGCGAGATCAATCCGCGAATTTCCGGCGCTTCGCCGCTCACCAACCTGATCACCTCGACCTATGGCGGCTGCCCGGTCTATCTGTTTCACCTGCTCGAATTCATGGGCGTGCCGTGGGAACTCGATCTGGCCAAGGTGCAGCAGCGCTGGAGTGAATTCGACAATTGGAGCCAGCTCATCCTCAAATACCCGGTCGACCGTGTCGAGATGATCGTCAAGGCGCCGGCCTCCGGCATCTGGCGGATGAACGACAAGGGCGATATTTCGCTGGCCCGCAAGTCGATCGACTGGTTCCTCGTCTCCGGCGAGGACGAAGCGTTCTACTTGCGCGTCTATACGGCCGGCGATTACCGCTATCACGGCGCCGACATGGGAATTCTCGTCTCGCGCGGGCGCTTCCAGACCGATGACCGCAAGCTGACCGAGCGCGCCAAGCAATGGGTCGCGGCCATCAACCGGCAGTTCGAGGCGATCCCGGTGACCGGTTCTTCGGCGCCAAAGCCGCCGCCCATCAACAGCAGCAACAAGATGTTTTGAGCCATGGCAAGACTTGCCGACCGTATGACCGCCAGACTTCCCGATGCCGGAACACTCGTCGGCCGCATCTGGAGTCCCCAAGCCGGAGGCCCCTGCGTGGCGCGCGCCGACAAGGGCTCGCTCATCGACATAACCCGGTCTTTTCCAACGATGCGCGATCTCTGCGAGACGGACGATCCCGCCGTCGCGGCGCGCGCCGCCACGGGCGGTACCACGGCACTCGACGATGTTCTTGCCAACACGCCCGAAGCTACGCGCGATCTGTCGAAACCCTGGCTGCTCGCCCCCATCGATCTGCAGGCGATCAAGGCGGCGGGCGTCACCTTCGCCGTCTCCATGCTGGAGCGGGTGATCGAGGAGCGGGCCCGCGGCAATCCGCAAGCTGCCAGCGAAATCCGCAAGAGCATCCAGAGCCTGATCGGCGACGATCTCTCGAAGCTCAAGCCCGGCTCGCCCGAAGCGATGCAGTTGAAGCAGGTGCTGATCGACAAGGGCGTGTGGTCGCAATATCTCGAAGTCGGCATCGGTCCCGACGCCGAGATCTTCACCAAGTCGCAGGCCATGGCTGCCGTCGGTCACGGCTCGGACGCCGGCTTCAACGCCATGTCGAAGTGGAACAATCCCGAGCCGGAAGTGGTTGTGGTCGTGGCCTCGACCGGCAAGATCGTCGGCGCCACGCTCGGCAACGACGTCAATTTGCGCGACGTCGAGGGCCGTTCCGGCCTGCTGCTTGGCAAGGCCAAGGACAACAATGCCAGCTGCGCCATCGGTCCCTTCATCCGCCTTTTCGATAAGAGCTTTTCGCTCGACCATGTGCGCCGCATGCAGCTGTCGCTCACCGTCGAGGGCGAGGACGGCTATGTGCTGAACGGCTCCTCCAACATGGCGAAGATCAGCCGCGATCCCGCCGACCTCGCGGGGCAGATGCTCAACCGCAATCATCAGTACCCGGATGGTGCCGTGCTGTTCCTCGGCACGCTTTACGCGCCCGTCGACGACCGCGGTGTTGCGGGCCAGGGCTTCACCCACAAGCTCGGCGATATCGTCACCGTCGCTTCGCCCGAGTTGGGCGCCCTCACCAACCGCATGGTGCATTCCCACACCGCCGCACCCTGGATCTTCGGGGCGAGCCACCTCATGCGCAATCTGGCCAAGCGGGGGTTGCTCTGAAATCCCCCTCCCCCTTGTGGGGAGGGAGAACGCGCCTTACTTCACGAAGCTCCGCCTGACCGGCAGTGTCTGCACATTGGCGGGCGGCGGCTCATCGACGCGGCGCGGCGTTGCGACGGGACCGAGTGAATCGAGATAGCTGGTGTCGAAGTTCGAGCCATAGACCGGAAATGCCGCCGGCCGGTCGCGGAAACCCTTGAGCATCTGGCCGAGGCCGCGCAGGCCCCGCTCGCGCGAGCGCCGCACCTGTTCGAAATCGACCTCGATCGGAATGATCTGCTCGGTCGCATCGCCGCGATAGAGCGCCCGGCCCGACGGATCGAAGACGCAGGACTGGCCGTTGCCGCCGGCCCCCAATCCGTTCACGTCGAAGACGTAGCATTGCATCATGGCGCTGGTCGCATGGCTGATGGCGATGTCGGCGTCGCGGTCGATGGTATGGGTCATCACCGGATGCAGGATCACTTCCGCCCCCATGGCGGCAAGCTGGCGCGAGGTTTCCGGGAACCACATGTCGTAGCAGTTGAGAATGCCGAAGCGCCCGGCCCCTTCGATGTCCCATACGAAGAACTCGCTGCCCGCCTGCACCCCCTGCTCCAGCGGCCGGAACGGAAACATCTTGCGATAACGTCCGACAATCTCGCCCTCCGGATTGATCACCGAGGTGGTATTAAAAATGCCGCCTTCGCGCCGCTCATACATGGAGCCATTGATCAGCCAGATGCGGTGATGCCGCGCCATATCCTGAAAGTCC
>JANMQL010000170.1:0-6457 GCA_031370475.1 Hyphomicrobiales bacterium
CCTCGCGCAGCACCGGCGCATTATTGGCCATCGACTGGAACGGATCGACGAGCACCGGCAATGCCTCGTAATCGACCTCGACGGCTTCGACGCCGTCGGCCGCCGCATAGCGGTCGGTGGCCACGACGAAGGCCACCTCCTGGTTCTGGAACAGCACCTTGCCGTCGGCCAGCACCATCTGGACGTCGCCCGCCAGCGTCGGCATCCAGGCAAGATTGACGCCCTTCAATTCGGTGGCGGTCAAGACGGCGAGCACGCCGGGAACCTTCATCGCCTTCTTGCTGTCGATCTTCTTGACACGCGCATGGGCATAGGGCGAGCGCACGAAATCGCCGAACAGCATGCCCGGCAATTTGATGTCGTCGACGAAGTTTCCCTTGCCCTGGGTGAAGCGGACGTCCTCGACGCGCTTCCGCTTGCAGCCCATGCCTTCGAGTTTGGCCTCGCGTTCGGCCCGGTTTGGGGACATGTCGTTCATTCTGCGGCCTCCCGGAATTCCTCGCCGCGCAGCTTGGCGGCGGCAAATTGAATTGCCTTCACGATGTTCTGGTAACCCGTGCAGCGGCACAAATTGCCGGCGATGCCGAAGCGGATTTCTTCCTCGGACGGATTGGGGTTTTCCTGCAGCAGCCGGTGCGCCCGCACGATCATGCCGGGCGTGCAGTAGCCGCATTGCAGGCCGTGCATCTGGCGGAAGCCCTCCTGCAGGGCGCCCAGCGTGCCATCGGCGTTGGCCATGCCTTCGATGGTCCTGACCTCGGCACCCTGGGCCTGAACCGCAAGCATGGTGCAGGACTTGACCGACTTGCCGTTGAGATCGACGGTGCAGGCCCCGCAATGGGAGGTCTCGCAACCGATATGGGTTCCGGTCAGCGCCAGCGTCTCGCGGATGAAGTGCACCAGCAGCGTGCGCGGTTCGCAATCGCCTTCGACGTTCTGGCCGTTGATCTTGAGTTTGACGTGAATGCTTGCCATCTCTGTTCTCCTCAACCGCCGGCCCGCGCCAGGGCACGCTTCAGTGCCCGCGCCACCATGATGCCGCCGACGCTAACCCGGTATTCCGGTGTGCCGCGCGTGTCGCTCACCGGGTCCATGACTTTCCGCGCTGCAGCGGTGGCCGCGGCAATGGCGGCATCGTCGGGAGCATTGCCGATCAGGGCTTGGGCCGCTGCCTCGGCCAGAACCGGCGCCGGCGCCAGGTTGGTCAGGGCGATCGAACACGTTGCAATCTTGCCGGCCTTCATCGTCAACACCACGGCGGCGGCGGCGGTTGCGTAATCGCCGACTTTCCGCTTGAGCTTCTCATAGGCATAGCCATGCTTGCCGGGCACCGGAATTTCAATGGCCGTGACGATCTCTCCGGGCTTCAGCGCCGTTTCATAGGAGCCCTTGTAGAAGGCCCGCGCCTTGACGCTGCGCGGCTTGGCCGGACCGGCGATGCGGTAGCCGGCGTCCAACGCCTGCATCACCGCCGGCATGTCGTTGCCGGGATCGCCGTTCGCCACATTGCCGCCGAGCGTTCCGAGATAGCGCACCTGCGGATCGGCGATGAGTAGTGCCGCCTCGTGCAGAATAGGGAGGTTCTTGGCGACCAGGGCCGAGGCCAGCAATTCATGCTGGGTGGTCATGGCGCCGATGACGATATTGCCGCCCACCTTCTTGATGCCGCGCAGCGCCGCGATGCCGCCGAGATCGACAAGCGCGGACGGTTCGGCCATGCGCAGTTTCATCATCGGCAGAAGGCTGTGGCCGCCGGCCAGGGGACGCGAGCCTCTTGCCTTGCGCAGCAGCTTGACGGCTTCGGCCACGGATTTGGGCCGGTGATAGTCGAATGTGCCGGGGATCATGTGAGCTTTCTCCCATTGCGTGCCTCTCTTGGCGGAGGTCGCGGCGATATTAGGACGGCCGGCAATGGCGGGACCGCGGTAATGCACGAAAGGGTCAATTCTGCATGAGCTGCGGTTCTGGACGCACGAAATGCGGCTTGGCTAGCGCATCGGACCCAAAAGTGGATACCACTTTTGGGAAAATCCGATGCGCAAGCATATGAATCCGGCGCAACTTTCCGCCCGCAAGTGGAGTCCACTTGCGGGCCCGTTGCGCTAATGCTGCGCGGCGCCATGGGGCCGCAGCTTCAGGTGCAGGCCGAGCCGCGATTTGAGTTCGGCATAGTGATTGCGGCTGACGGGAACGACCCGCATGGCCGGCGAGCCAACTTCGACGACGGCGCCGTCGCCGGATTTTCGCAGCGACTTGACCTTGTCGATGGCCACCAGATGGCTGCGGTGCACGCGCATGAAGCGGGCGGGGTCGAGGCGGCTTTCGGCCTCGGTGATCGACCATGGCGAAAAATGCTCGCGCAGGCCGTCATAGATGAGAGTGTAGTGGGTGGTGGCCTGGATGGCGCAGATGTCGCCGGCCGGAATGAGTTTGGTCGCACCCTCGCTCTCGACCGGCACCAGCGCGGCGGGTTGCGGCGGCCTGGCTTCCGCTTCTCCCGAAGCCTCCACGCCGGGAGAGCGGTTTCTTTCCGGAACCAGGTAAAGCAGGAACGCGCCCGAGACGACGAAGGCCAGCAGCGCCACGACAATGGCGAGCGCATCGCTCGATACCGAGGGGCCGAAGGCCGACGTCATCTGCGGCGCCGGCACGATATGGGTTCCCGCCATCGCCGTGTAATGCATTCCCGAAACGGCCAGGCCGAAAATCATGGCGCTGAGGGCGAGCGATTGCTGCTGGGAGCGGGACTCGAACACCCTGAGCGCGCCGTAGCTCGAGGCAACCGCGATTGCCGCCGCCGCAAGAATATAGGGAACATCGTGATGCAGCATGTAGTTGCCGGTAATCGCATGCATGCCGAGATAGTGCATGCTGACGATGCCGGCCCCCATGATGACCGAGGCCACCCCGGTCCACAGCCGGCTTGACTCCCCGCGGCTGACCAGAAAAGCCGCAACGCCGACCACCAGAACGCAGAGCAGGAAGGACAGCAGCGTCAGCAGGACCGAGAACAACGTGCCGTCCGGCAGGCGGGCCGCCAGCATGCCGACGAAATGCATGGTCCAGATGCCGAGGCCGAGCGACCAGGCCGCACCCGCCAATAGGCCGCGCCGGTAAAGGCCGGCGGCCTGGCGCGCCTGCCCGGCAAGACCCAGCCCGACATAACCGCCAAATATCGCCATCACCACCGACAACGCAACGAAGCCGGCAGCGTGTGGCAAACCAAACCAAAGGGTCAATTCCGCCTCTTTGACAAAGCACCGGGCTCGCAGCCGCCCGGACTATAGCCGCCAATCCTCCAACCGGAAAGCGCGGCTGCGGCAATCCAAGGTTTGGGCTCAGAGCACAGGCTGCCGGGCTCTACTCATTTTTGGATCGGCTGGAGAGGCTCAGGTCAGCAAGCATCAACGCTCATCGACCGTCACAGGCGCGCCATAAGTCTATGATTTACGAGAAAGACGTCTATGTCAAAAATCATTGGAGAGCATTGAAGAACAGTGGAATGGCGGTGGATGCAGACTACTGCGAACTTGTCTCTAGCCCAAAGTCCCTGCTTGCAGGGAAATTTGCAGGGAATTCTACGGAATTTGGCCGATTTCTCTCATCTCTCACTCAAAATAACCCAACCAAAATTGGGGGTTACGGGCAATTTCCCTACTCGGGCGATCAGGGAATTTTAGGGTGCCGAGCAGGGAATTAGCACGGCCTGGCAGGGAAGTTTTCACGCCGAACAGTACCGCCCCGGCCAGCTGAGAGAGAACAGTCGCGCCAAGAATTCGCATTTGCCGATTCGAAGACAGGAGAGAAAGCAGCAGCGCTTCAATTCGCAGGGCTCAGCCCGGAGGTTTCTTGCCACTCACGCCGCCATCTACAACATCTTCAATGTCCAGCGCCATCTGAACAGTCGTTTTATCTTTCACCACCTCAAGACCGGGGCCATGGCGACATGGGCGGTGGCCACTGCATCAACAAGAGGATCGCGATCGGAGTGGCTCCTTCAAGGTCAGCCGTCGTTAAGTTGACAACTCCTCCATCACAGCGCCGGATAGCGAACCGGCAGACCCTGCACAGCCATCGGCGCGGTATGCACCGACCAGCCGCAGAGGCTCGCGATGATCAGCGTCTTCATGTCGGAACCGCCGAATGCGATATTGGTCGGGGCGACCAGCATCAGCTGCTCCCAATCGTCATATAGCTTGATCAATTTGCCGCCAGTCGTGAGGCGGTAGATGATGTTGGGGTTGTATAGGCTGATGTAGAGGTCGCCGTTCACGTCGAGCGCGATGCCGTCGGGCACCTGCCGCGGCAGCTCGACAACGACCTCGCGGTTTCCGGCGCTGCCGCCGGAATTGATTTCAATCCTGGAAATCAGCGGCGGGCAGGACTCAACGACGTAGAGTGCGCGCCCGTCTACGGAGAGGCACATGCCATTGGTGAAACCGTTCGCCTGCCGGTCCCAGATTTCAGCCTTGCCGCCCGGCGCCACCTTCCAAATGAAGCCATCGCGCCCACCCCATGTGCCTGAATCCGAGACAAAGAGATTGCCGCTGTCGTCAAAGACCGGATAGTTCGGCACACGCATCTTCTGTTCGGCATTGCCATTGGCATAGACCGTGACCTTGCCGTCGGGCGCAATGCGGTGCACGCAGCCCGACCGGTCGTCGCAAGCATAGGTATTGGCTTTGGCATCGTGTGCGAGGCCAAGCAGAAAACCGCCACCGATACGGGCGACTTCCTCGAGCCTGCCTCCCTCCAGTCCGAAGCGGTAAAGTTGACCGGCCTCGCCGCCGGCATAGGCCCGTCCATCCGGGCCCCAGGCCACCGCTTCCGGGTGATCGAATGCAAGGCCCACATTGGTCAGCACGAGACCGTTCTGTTCGCTCAACATTGGCGTTCACTCTTAGTGAAGGAGATCCGAGGAGTTGTGCGGCGGCATGCGCCCCTTGTACGGTATTTCGAAGCGCATTATAGTGTCTTCCAGCATACTAGAGCAATGTCCAGCATTTCGGAAGACGTCTCAAACACGTCGCTTAACCCTTTTCCAACGTCAAGCAGCAGTCGAACGCGCACCGGAAACGTAGCATGGGCTTGTTAGACGGCAAAGTTTGCCTCGTCAGCGGCGCCGGTCAGGGGCTGGGCCGTTCAGTGTCCTTGGAAATGGCATCGGAAGGCGCCACCGTGGTGTTGGTGGAACGCAATGCCAAGACCGTTGCCGCCGTTGCCGGCGAAATCGATGCGGCCGGCGGCAAAGCGCATCCCTACTCTTTCGACGTCACCGACTACGGCGGTTACGGCAATGCCGTCAGCGACGTCATCGCGAAGCTTGGGCGCATTGACGTGCTTGTCAACAACGCGGCCATCAATCCCCCGACCAGAACCATTCTTGATGACACGCTGGAGGAATGGCGGCGCACCATCACCGTCAATCTCGAGGCGGTCTATATGGGCAGCAAGCTCGTCGCGCCGCACATGGTGGCGCAGGGAGGGGGACGGATCATTCACATCGCCTCGATCCAGGGCTTCGCTTCAAGCGGCGATTGCGGACCCTACAATGCCGCCAAGGGCGGCATAATCGCCTACACCAAGTCGATGGCCGTTGAACTCGGCCGCCACAACATTCTCGTCAACGCCGTTGCACCGGGTTTCATGGTGACGCCGATGTCCGTCGTCAACGGCGTCGACGAGACAACGACGCCGGACTTCGTCGAGTGGTATGTCGACCGCCGCAAAATTCCGCTCGGCCGTAGCGGCTATCCGGAAGATGTTGCCGGCACCGTGGTGTTTCTGGCGTCAAATTATTGCCGATACATGACCGGGCAATTGCTCGTCGTGGACGGTGGGCTGATGAGCACGTTCTGAGATCTGGCATGAATCGACAGAGCGTTCTTGGTGCATTAAAGTTGGTTTTGCGCAACGGACTAGGGAAAAGGGAAGGCTGGTATCAAGATGACTAACTCCAGAAAATACAATATCTCCCGCCGCGACTTGATGAGAACGTCAGGTGTGCTCGGCGCCGGCGTGGCCTTCGGTGGCCTGCTGCCGCCATTGGACGCGCGCGCCCAGAGCAAAACCCTTGATATGTGGTGGTGGGGGGAACAGGAATTGCCGGGGCTGCAGGCCTTCGTCGACGGCTCCATCGCCGCCTACAAAGATGCGACTGTGAAATCCATGCTGCAGGATACCGCTGTGGTGATTTCGCAATTTCAGACCGCCGCCGCGGCCGGCAGTGCGCCGGATGTGCAGTATCTCTGGAACGGCATCTACCACATGGAAAGTGTGTGGCTCGGCTATCTCAAGGGCCTCAAGGGGCTGGTGAAGGACGAGGTGATCGCCGCCTCGAACCCGACGCAACTCAGCCATTTTGGCGGCGACATCTACCGTCTCGGCTGGTACCCGCTGCCGATGTTCTGGTGTTACAACAAGACGCTGTTCGAGAAGGCCGGGCTCGACCCGGAAG
>JANMQL010000267.1:0-5344 GCA_031370475.1 Hyphomicrobiales bacterium
GTAGATTCTCTGACACGGTCAGCGCTCTGCATGATCTAACCGATGATTGCATCAAGTTTGCGATGCTTCTTTCTGAAGATTTGTATGATCATGGGATGCAATTAAAGCATCGATCGAAAGATCTTGCGAAGATTCCGATCAACAAACTCCAATTTACGCAGGCAATCGACCAAGGGCTCTTACCTGACCCTGAGAAGTATAAGGATTGGGATACTAAATCGTATGGACGGAAATGATCAATCGAACAATGCCACTCCTTCACCCTCGTCCGTCGAAGATCACGGACAACGGCGCCTCATTCTGGTAGCGCTGTGCGTCAATCCGCAGGGTCTCACCATCCACCGCCTCCAAGAAGCGCTGGACCTCGACCGATCGGGCCGAGGCACGATTATGCGCTCGATGCGCTACACGATCGCCCGCGAGCTGGTGACCTTAACCCTGGCCAACCGCGTCCCGCTGAAGTCGCGGCCCGGCTTCTATCTCCCGAACATCAGTCCAGATGATGCCAATAAACGAATTAACCTGGCGTCCCTAAAGTCGGCTGAGGATGCTTCAGCAGTTATTTCACTCAGGGATCATCGCTATTATTCTCGAATAGGTGACGATTGCGCACCTCATCGGCCGCGTAGCTTCCCAAGAAACTTATCCCGATGCCCACCAGCATCAGTGCGACGCCAAGGGGCGCATCGAGTATCCAAACGGCGAATTTTTGTACCCCCCTGCCACGAAAAGACGGGGTCAGCGATGGCCGGACTTCCGTCTAGCAGTGAACCGACCTGCCGCAAGCGAATGGGCGTCCAATAGCCTTGCTGTAACCAGAGCAAGCCCTGATACCCGAGGACTAGAATGCCGGACAAGAACATTGGGACGCCAACGATTGTGATGGCGTTGAAAAACCAAATCTCCCCGTCGCCAGACTTCATTTATGCCGCTTCCGCGGCATGCGCACTTGTTCTTTCTCTGTCGAATTCGGGTGTGCCTTCGCGTAGCTTGACTTGACAAGCCTTCCGGTTATCGAACTCCGATATATAGTTCTTTTTGTGGGTTTCTTGACCATTTGCACCTCCAATAGGAGAGACGTTACCCTACGACAGGTGATGCCAGTTTGCAAAAGGCTTTCGCACCAGATGAAATCGCGCCAAAGCCGGGACGGCCCAAGTCGTACAAAGAGAGCGGCACTCAGATTTCAAACTGATACAGTACCTTTTTCGTTGCCCGCTTGACCTGCCCCGCCCGCTGATGGAGCATGGGCCGGACACAATCGGGAACAGCCCATGCGCGCCTTCTTCGTCCAGATCAAATGCGACCTCGGCAAGTCCTACGAGGTCGCCACCGCCATCGCCGACGCCGAGATCGCCTCTGAAATCTATTCCACCGCCGGCGGCTACGACCTGCTGGTCAAGTTCTATCTCGACGAGAAGGAGGACGTGGGCCGTTTCATCGCCGAAAAGATCCAGCCCACCCCCGGCATCCGCGACACCTATACGATCATCACCTTCCAGGCCTTCTGACCCCTACCCCGCCATGCTCCGTTCTGTTACAGGAACGCCATGATCCCCCGCTACACCCGCCCGGAAATGGCCGCCATCTGGGAGCCCCAGACCCGCTTCCGCATCTGGTTCGAGATCGAGGCCCATGCCGCCGATGCCATGGCCGAGCTCGGCGTCGTGCCCAGGGAGGCGGCGAAAAAAATCTGGGACAAGGGCCGCGCCGCGGTTTTTGATGTTGCCCGCATCGATGCCATCGAGCGCGAGGTCAAGCACGACGTCATCGCCTTCCTCACCCACCTCGCCGAGATCGTCGGCCCCGAGGCCCGCTTCGTGCATCAGGGCATGACCTCCTCCGATGTGCTCGACACCTGCTTCAATATCCAGCTCGTCCGCGCCGCCGATCTCTTGATCGGCGGCCTCGACGGGCTGCTCGCCGCCCTCAAGCGCCGCGCCACGGAATACAAGAAAACCGTCTGCATCGGCCGCAGCCACGGCATCCATGCCGAACCCGTGACCTTCGGCCTCAAGCTCGCCTATGCCTACGCCGAATTCGCCCGGGCCCGCAGCCGGCTCGAGGCGGCCCGCGCCGAGGTGGCGACTTGCGCCATTTCCGGCGCCGTCGGCACCTTCGCCAATATCGATCCGCGCGTCGAAGCCCATGTGGCGGCGAAACTGGGCCTGCGCCCCGAGCCCATATCCACCCAGGTGATCCCGCGCGACCGTCATGCCATGTATTTCGCCGTCCTCGCCGTGGTGGCAAGCTCGATCGAGCGGCTGGCCACCGAGATCCGCCATCTGCAGCGCACCGAGGTGCTCGAGGTCGAGGAATATTTTGCCCCCGGGCAGAAGGGCTCCTCCGCCATGCCCCACAAGCGCAATCCGGTGCTCACCGAGAATCTCTCCGGCCTCGCCCGCCTGGTGCGCTCCGCCGCACTTCCCGCCTTCGAGAATGTGGCGCTCTGGCACGAGCGCGATATTTCCCATTCCTCCGTCGAGCGCGGCATCGGCCCCGACGCCACCGTGCATCTCGATTTCGCCCTGCATCGGCTCGCCGGCGTCATCGACAAGCTCATTGTCTACCCGGAGAATATGAAGCGCAATCTCGACCGCCTGGGCGGCCTCATCCATTCCCAGCGCGTCATGCTGGCGCTGACTCAGAAGGGCATGAGCCGCGAGGAGTCCTATGCCGCCGTGCAGCGCAACGCCATGCCGGTCTGGCGCGGCGAAGGCAATTTCCTCGATCTCCTGAAGAAGGACAAGGACGTCGCCCGCCTCCTGCCGGCCGCCGAACTCGAAGCTCTCTTCGACCTCGCCTATCACTTGAAGCACGTCGACACGATCTTCGCGCGAGTGTTCGGCTAGCCCGCCAACGCCTCGAACTTGCGCTCGAAGCCGCCAACCTTGGCCGCCAGATATTGGGCGAAATCGAAATTGGGGCGCTCGAGATGGCTGATGTGTCCAGGCGTCGCCGCCCCCGCGCAAATGCCCTTGTAGACTTTTTCGGTGCAGCCGCGATCCTCGACATTCACTTCGTCGAGCAGCGTCTTGAGCTCTCTGAAATGCGCCTGCGCGTCCGGCGAATTGACGAATTCCGGTGCCATGCCGCCGCCGAAAGTGATGTGCACCTGTCCGGCCCCGCGCGGATGCAGCGACAGATACCAGAAATAGCCGGGCGTGAGCGTGATCAGCAGGCTCGGATAGATGGCCAGCAGGAACGTGGTGCGCCGCCGGTCGCCGATCATCCGCGTGTTATCGGGATGCGCCAGGGCGATCTTCAATTTATCGTCCTTGAGGATGGTGTGATAATTGAAGGCCGGCCTCCCCGGCGGGCAGATCATCTCGTCGAGCTTCGACAAGCCGCCGATGGTGCCGGCATGGCAGACCGGCAGATGATAGCTCTCCATGAAATTCTCGGCGAGAATTTTCCAGTTGGTGTTCCAGAGATGCGTCTCGCGGAACGTCTCGACATAATTCTCCATCTGGTAGTCGTCGATCAGCCCCCGCACCTCCGATAACTGATCGGCCACCGGCGGCGCATCCGCATTGAGCGTCACCATCGCCCAGCCGAGCCACTCCTCGCACCGGATTTGCGGCAGCCGGTAGCATTCCTTGCCAAAACCCTTGTTGTGCGTCATGGCCGGCGCGCCGCGCAGCGTGCCGTCGATATTGTAGGTCCAGCCGTGATAGGGACAGGCGATGAGGCGCTTGTTGCCCTGCCCCTCGAGCAGCACCGACATCCGGTGCAGGCAGACATTCGACATGGCCCGCAAGCCGCCCTCGCCGTCGCGGATCACGAAGATCGGCTGCCCGGCCAGCTCGTAGCTGATGTAATCGCCGGGCTTGGCGAGCGCGCCGGCCCGCCCGATCGAGACCCATTCGCGCCCGAAAATATCGCGCAATTCGCGTTCCAGGAATTCCGGGCTCTTGTAGACGCTGGGCGGCATGGCCCTTGCCCGCTCGAAGGGCTGGCTGACCGTGTCGATGAGTTCGGATACGGGCTGGATATAGGTCATGGGCCGAATATACGGCCGGCGCGGCGCTTGGGCAATGCGCGTGGCCCGGCACCCCATTTCCGCCGCATTCCGCCGCCGATATCGCGCCACCGACAGGAGGAACCATGCGTATCCCAATGATTTCCGTAACGGCGGTGGCTCTTGCCACGCTGGCCCCGCTCGGCGCCGCCGGCGCCAGCCAGACCATCCAGGCCAACGCCAGCTATTCCGTCACCGTCATGGTGACGACCGAAGACGATGCGGCGACGGCCGGGCAGGAACAGAAGATCAAGCGCTCCCTCTACGAGCGCGCCTCCCACGAATGCGGCGACCTCCTCGCCACCATCGCGCTGACCTGCACGATTACCAACATCAGCGTCTCGACCCAGATCAACCGCAATTACGGCCAGCCGCCCCAGGTCTATGCCAACGCCAACGTCGCCATGCAGGTGACGCTGAAATAGACGAGGCCGCCCACCCCATCACCGTAACATGGGCATCGCCTTGACGCCGGCGACGGCCGTTTATTTCCTTGACCGCTGCCGCCAAGCCTTGATTAGGTACGCATTCGAAATTTCCGGAATACCGGTCGGGGAGGGTTGCGCGATGACGACGCTTACACCTGGATTGAACGCTAGCCGCCGCCGCTTCATCAAGCAGGCGGCCATCGCCGTCGCGGCACCCGCCATCATCGGCCGCGCCGCGATTTCCACCGCCAAGGCGGCCTTTGCAGGCGAGAGTCTGATCGTCGTCTCGTGGTCGGGCAACCACGAATTGAGTTTCCGCCAGGCGGTGATCGAGCCGTTCAACGCGCAATACGGCACCAAGACGGAGACGGTCGGCGGCTGGGACCAGATGGTGTCGCAGATCAAGGCGGCACCGGCCGACAATCCGCCCTTCGACATCACCATCGCCGACGAATACACGACCTCCATGGGTCTTGCCGAGCAGCTCTTCCTCGAAACCGACCGCGGCAAGGTGAAGGGCTTCGAGGCGGTGTATCCGTGGTTCGACGACATGCGCGGCGATGCCCGGAAGTATGGCGTGCCCTTCGGCGGCGGATCGCTGTGGATGCTGACGGCCAGGAGCGCCGGGCTGAAGCCCGACAGCTGGAAAAATTTCTGGGACGGGAAGGTGCGCGGCAAGACCACGATGGATGCCGCCGCCTTCTATTGGGACCTGTGCATCCCCGCCCTCCTCTCCGGCGTCAAGCCCGGCATCGACGAGGTCTTCCAGACCCCCGCCGGCATGGAGCCCTTGTTCCTCGAACTCGAAAAGCTGAAGATGGCCAAGTGGTACAAGGACGGCGCCGAGCTTGCCAACCTCATGCTGCAGGACGAGGCGCAGGTCGCGACGATGTAT
>JANMQL010000303.1:0-2198 GCA_031370475.1 Hyphomicrobiales bacterium
GATGCGCAGGACCGTGTCCGCGCGCAGGAAGATGCCACCCGCCGCGCCGACGACGACGCCCGCCGCAAGCGCGAGGCCGAAGAATCAGAACGTCGTCAGGCCGATGAGGAAGTGCGGCTGAAGCGCGAGTCTGATGCACGACGCCGCGCCGAAGATGAGGCCAAGCGCCGCGCACCCGGTGGTGTCGTGGAAGAAGAAGCCCGCCCCGGCACTGTTGTGCTGCGTCCGGGTGCGGTGCGCCGTCCCGTCGTGGAAGAGGAAGACGACCGCGCCAAGCGCCGTCCGGGTGCAGGCCCGGTTGGCGTCAAGGCGCCGATCAAGGCCGAAGTGCGCCCTGCCAAGGCCAAGGTGGAGGTCGACAACCGCCGCAAGATCACCGTTACCTCAGTCACCAGCGATGATGGCGAAGGTGCACGTGGCCGCTCCATGGCCGCGACCCGCCGCCGCCAGGAGAAATTCCGCCGTTCGCAGATGCAGGAAGTGCGTGAAAAGATTGCGCGTGAAGTCATTCTGCCGGAAACCATTTCCATTCAGGAATTGGCACAGCGCATGGCCGAGCGTGCCGTCGATGTGATCAAATATCTGATGAAACAGGGTTCGATGCTCAAGCCTGGCGACATTATTGACGCCGACATGGCAGAGCTGATCGCCAGCGAATTCGGCCACACGGTCAAGCGTGTCGCCGACAGCGATGTTGAAGAAGGCATCTTTGACGTCAAGGATATCGTTGGCGACATGGTGTCCCGCCCGCCGGTCGTCACCATCATGGGCCATGTCGATCACGGCAAAACGTCGCTGCTCGATGCGATCCGCAAAACCAGCGTTGTCTCCGGCGAAGCTGGTGGCATCACCCAGCATATCGGCGCTTATCAGGTTGAACACAACGGCCACAAGATCACCTTCATCGACACGCCGGGCCATGCCGCGTTCACCGCCATGCGTGCGCGCGGCGCGCAGGCAACCGATATCGCCATCCTCGTGGTGGCGGCGGACGATGCCGTCATGCCGCAGACGATTGAATCGATCAGCCACGCCAAGGCCGCCAAAGTGCCGATCATTGTTGCCATCAACAAGATCGACAAGCCGGAAGCCGATGCGCAGAAGGTCCGCACCGGGCTGCTGCAACATGAAGTGTTCGTCGAATCGATGGGCGGCGAAACGCTCGACGTTGAAGTCTCGGCCAAAACCGGCCTTGGCCTCGACAAGCTGCTCGAAGCGATCCTGCTGCAAACCGAAGTGCTGGAACTGAAAGCCAACCCGGACCGCACGGCAGAAGGTGTCGTCATCGAAGCCAAACTGGATCGCGGACGCGGCCCGGTTGCCACTGTGCTGGTCCAGGCCGGCACGCTCAAGCCGGGTGACATTCTCGTTGCCGGTGCCGAATGGGGCCGTGTGCGCGCTCTGGTCAACGACAAGGGTGATCAGGTCAAGGAGGCGGGTCCCTCGCTGCCGGTCGAAATCCTCGGCCTGCAGGGCACACCTGCCGCCGGTGACCGCTTTGCCGTCGTCGAGAATGAAGCCAAGGCGCGCGAGATCTCCTCGTATCGCCAGCACAAGGCGCGCGAGAAATACGTTGCCAAGCAGGCCGGCACGCGCGGTTCGCTCGAGCAGATGATGAGCCGTTTGCAGGTCTCCGGCCTCAAGGAATTCCCGCTCGTCATCAAGGGTGACGTGCAGGGTTCCATCGAAGCCATCGCCGGTTCTCTCGACAAGCTCGGCACCGAGGAAGTGCGCGCGCGCATCATCCATTCGGGCGCCGGTGCGATCACCGAGTCCGACGTGGCACTGGCCGCAACATCGGGCGCGGCAATCATCGGCTTCAACGTCCGCGCCAACGTTCAGGCCCGCGAAGCGGCCGAGCGTGAAGGCATCGAAATCCGCTACTACAATATCATCTACGATCTCGTTGACGATGTGAAATCCGCGATGTCGGGCCTCCTGTCGCCGGAACGCCGCGAAACGTTCCTCGGCAACGCCGAAATCCTCGAAGTCTTCAACATCACCAAAGTCGGCAAGGTCGCCGGTTGCCGTGTCGTCGAAGGCAAGGTCGAACGCGGCGTCGGTGTCCGTCTGGTGCGCGAAGGCGTGGTCATCCACGAAGGCAAGCTCAAGACCCTCAAGCGCTTCAAGGATGAAGTGCCGGAAGTCCAGGTCGGCCAGGAATGCGGCATGGCGTTCGAAAACTACGAAGACATGCG
>JANMQL010000321.1:0-8445 GCA_031370475.1 Hyphomicrobiales bacterium
ACACCCGTTCGACTTGCATGTGTTAAGCCTGCCGCCAGCGTTCGTTCTGAGCCAGGATCAAACTCTCAAGTTTGAAACAGCTCACCGATATTCTTGCGAATACCGGTAAATGATCGCATTGCGTACATTGACGAGAAACCATGTAGTTTCGATGTTTCCACCGAAGCTATTGGCTCTCTTGATAAACGCAAACGACCGATGTTTCGGTTGTCCACGAGGTTACCCTCGCGAACCGCCAGGACACACGCCGCCTGCGTTTCTCTTTCTTTCTTCAACGATGTCAAACAGCGGGGAGGATTTGGTAACCCTCCGGTCCAATGCATCGGACACAAATTCTTACCGGTCCCCTCTCGGGCGATACCGGCAGCTTTTGGGCCAGTTGCATCAGGAATGCACACAGGAACGTTGACGCCGACGAGCGGCGCGCGTCCCTCAGTGGCGGCGTTATAGGTGGGACTCGCCGGGAGTGTCAAGCATCTTGTCGGAAAATTTTTGGCCTCTCAAAAATGCTTTGATAAACGGGGCTTTCCTGCTGTTGCGCCATGCGGCAGCGGCGCCGCGGCGGACCTTCATGTGGAGGGCTCCGGTCCTGCCGCAATCTCGCCACGATTGCGACCGAGCTTGCCGTGGTTAACGGAACCGAAACCGTCTGTTGCGAAACTGAAGGAGCCCGTATTCCACGGCAATTTTGAAGAGCGGAACGGCGTCGATCCTGCGCCAATTTCCGCCCTTTGCCGCGGGTCCGGTCAATCCGGTTGACTTATCCGGATTGTCTGGGCATTTTCCGGGCGACTCTGCAGCGGGACGGTGAGACGGCGGCAGGGAATTATCGAGGACGGTGCCAGGCGGGGGAAGCCCGCAGCGGGAAGATACGGTACGGCAAAACAAAACTCGGACAAGCCGTCCGAAAGAGGGGTCGGGGATTTGAAGGAACGCTTCGTTTCACTTCGAGGAAGCAGACCGGCTGTGTTTTGCCGGCCGCCCAACCCGGTGCGGTCCGTTTCCGGCGATTCAGAACTTAGCAACCCCTTCGAGTTCGAACCCGTCCATCACCGTTGGCTGTTGACCACCTGTGCCGCCGGCATTGCCGGATCGCTCCTGGTGGGTGGCGCGGTTCTCAGCATTTTCGGCCAGAACGCCGCCCCGCGCGATGCCTTTGCCGCGGTCCGGAAATCCGAGCAGACGGCCGCGCCGCTGCTCAAGGGCAATGCCGCCGGGGGCCAGATCGAGGAAGTCGCCCTCAAGCCGTTTAAGGAATTGTCCGCCGCCTACCAGCCGCAAGGCAGCGAGCAGATTATTCCCGAACGCGATTTTTCCGGCGACAACCTGTATCCCGAAATCACCGCCGACGAACTGCCCTATGGCGACGGCAAGACCATCGTTCTCGACGCCGAAATCCGGGCGGCGGAACCCGAATCCGCCAACATCACCACCATCACCAAGTCGCCGCCGGCGGAGCCCATCGACGAGACCTTCAGGCTTGCCAAGGGCCGCACCCTGACCGACGAGCTCGTCGATCGCGGCGTCACCAAGGAAGCCGCCCAGGCTCTGCTCGCCGCCGTCGAGCCGGTTTTCCCCGCCAAGATGATGAAGCCCGGCACCGAATTCGAATTGACCCTCGATCGCCAGCAGGATTTCTACGGCCGCGATGTCACCTTCCCGGTGGAAATTTCCTTCAAGCCGGGATCCGGCGAGACAATCAAGGTCGAGGCCGACGAGGACGGCCGCTTTGTCGCCTCCATCGCCGGCGTCAAGGGCGCCATCAAGTCGCAATACGCCCGGTACGATCACTTCCGCACCAAGACGCTGGTCGGTCCCAGCCTCTACAGCACCGCCAAGGACAACCAGATTCCCGATTACATCGTCGCCGAACTGACGCGCGTCTTCGCCTATGACGTGGACTTCCAGCGTCAGGTCAAGGCCAGCGACAGCTTCGAGGTGTTCTACGGAAATCCGCTGACCGGCTCGTCGTCGAAACGCAAGGTGCTGCATTATGCGCAACTCACCCTGTCGGGCAAGGCCAGGTCCTATTTCCGCTACACCACGGGCGATGGCCAGACCGACTACTATGACGAGAGCGGCCGCAGCGCCACCAAGTCCCTGCTCAAGACGCCGATCTCGGGCGCCCGCCTCACCTCCGGCTTCGGCATGCGCATCCACCCGCTGCTCGGCTATTCCAAGATGCACACCGGGGTGGATTTCGGCGCGCCCTACGGCACGCCGATCCGCGCCGCCGGCGCCGGCACCATCGAGCTGGCCGGCCGGGCCGGCGCCTACGGCATCGCCATCAAGCTGCGGCACAGCGGCAAAATCGAGACTTTCTACGCCCACATGAGCAAGCTCGCCGCTGGCATCGTTGCCGGCACCAAGGTCAACCAGGGCCAGATCATCGGCTATGTCGGCTCGACCGGGCGGTCCACCGGCCCGCATCTGCATTACGAGGTCCGCGTCGACGGTGGCGCCGTCAATCCCATGCTGATCAAGGCGGCTGGCGGCAAGCAACTGGCCGGCAAGGAACTCAGCCGCTTCAAGCAGTTGAAGCAGCGCGTCCTGGCGATGATGCAGACCGCCCCCTCGGCCCTTCAGGTCGCCCAGGTTTCTCCGTAGGGCCGGTTACGCCGCCGCGGCCTTCTCCCGCCGCGGCTTGAGCGTCAGCGCGCCCTCGCCCACCCCGACATCGACCGTGTCGCCGTCCTTGACCCGGCCGGCCAGCAGCGCATCCGCCAAGGGGTCCTGCAGCGATTTCTGGATGACCCGCTTCAAGGGCCTGGCGCCATAGGCAGGATCGTAGCCCTTCTCGGCCAACCAGGCGCGTGCCGCCTCCGAGACCGCCACCGTAATCTTCCGTTCACTGAGCAGTTTCCGCAAGAAGCCCGCCTGGATATCGACGATTGCACCCATGTGCTCGCGCCGCAGCCGGTGGAACAGGATGATTTCGTCGAGCCGGTTGAGGAACTCGGGGCGGAAATGCGCCTTGACGGTGGCCATCACCTGATCGCGCACCTGGTCCACGTCCTGGCCCTCGCCCAAATTCACCAGATATTCTGAGCCGAGGTTCGAGGTCATGATGATCAGCGTATTCTTGAAATCGACGGTGCGGCCCTGGCCGTCGGTGAGGCGGCCGTCGTCGAGCACCTGCAAGAGCACGTTGAAGACGTCCGGATGGGCCTTCTCGATCTCGTCGAACAGCACCACCTGATAGGGCCGGCGCCTGACCGCTTCGGTGAGCGCTCCTCCCTCGTCATAGCCGACATAGCCGGGGGGCGCGCCGATCAGCCGGGCCACCGAATGCTTTTCCATGTATTCCGACATGTCGATGCGCGCCATGGCGTGCTCGTCGTCGAACAGGAAGGCGGCGAGTGCCTTGGTGAGCTCGGTCTTACCCACGCCCGTGGGGCCCAGGAACATGAAGGAGCCGATCGGCCGGTTGGGATCCTGCAGGCCGGCCCGCGCCCGGCGCACCGCCGTTGCCACCGCCGCCACCGCTTCTTCCTGACCGACGACGCGGCGGCCCAGATCCTTTTCCATGTGCAGAAGCTTGTCGCGCTCGCCCTCCAACATCCGGTCGACGGGAATGCCCGTCCAACGTGAAACGACTTGCGCCACATGCGATTCGGTTACCGCTTCTTCCAGCATTTTGGACTCGCCCGCCGCTTCCGCGGTCTTGAGCTTCTTCTCGAGTTCCGGAATGGTCGCATAGGCCAGCTCGCCGGCCTTGGCGAAATCGCCCTTGCGCTGCGCCTGATCGAGCTGCAATCGGGCCTTCTCCAGCTCCTCTTTGAGCTTCGAGGCCGATGCCAGCTTCTCCTTCTCGGCTTGCCACTTGCGGGTGAGCGAGGCCGATTTTTCCTCGAATCCGGCGAGCTCCTTCTCGAGTCTGGCAAGGCGGTCCTTGGAGGCCGCGTCGGTTTCCTTCTTGAGCGCGCCGCGCTCGATCTGCAATTGCATGATGCGGCGGTCGATCTCGTCGAGTTCCTCGGGCTTCGAATCGACCTGCATGCGCAGCCTGGCCGCCGCCTCGTCCATCAGGTCGATGGCCTTGTCCGGCAGGAAGCGGTCGGAAATGTAGCGGTTGGAGAGCGTCGCCGCCGCCACGATCGCCGCGTCGGTGATGCGCACCCCGTGATGGAGCTCGTATTTCTCCTTGATGCCGCGCAGGATCGAGATCGAATCCTCGACGCTGGGCTCCGACACGAAGATCGGCTGGAAGCGCCGGGCGAGTGCCGCGTCCTTTTCCACATGCTTGCGGTATTCGTCGAGGGTGGTGGCGCCGACGCAATGCAACTCGCCGCGCGCCAGCGCCGGCTTGAGCAGATTGGAGGCATCCATGGCGCCGTCGGCCTTGCCGGCCCCAACGCGGGTGTGCATTTCGTCGATGAACAGGATGATGCCGCCTTCCGCCGATGTGACTTCGGAGAGCACAGCCTTGAGCCGCTCCTCGAATTCGCCGCGGTATTTGGCGCCGGCGATGAGCGAGCCCATGTCGAGGGCCAAGAGCTTCTTGTCCTTGAGGCTCTCGGGCACATCGCCCTTGATGATGCGCAGCGCCAGGCCCTCGGCGATCGCCGTCTTGCCGACGCCGGGTTCGCCGATCAGCACCGGATTGTTCTTGGTGCGCCGCGACAGCACCTGGATGGTGCGGCGGATTTCCTCGTCGCGCCCGATCACCGGATCGAGCTTGCCGGCCTGCGCCGCTTCCGTCAGATCGCGGGCATATTTCTTCAGCGCGTCGTAGCCTTGCTCGGCCGAAGCTGTGTCCGCCGTGCGGCCCTTGCGGATTGCCTCGATCGCCTGGTTGAGCCCCTGCGCCGTGACGCCCGCCATCTTGAGGGCCTTGGCGGCCTCGCTCGGCTCAATGGCCAGCGCCTGCAGCAGCCGTTCCGCCGTCACATAGCTGTCGCCGGTCTTCGTCGCGAGTTTTTGCGCGGCTTCGAACACCCGCGCCAGTTCCGGCGCCAGATAGACCTGGCCGGCCCCCGCGCCCGAAACCTTGGGTGTTTTCGCCAGCACCGCTTCCGTCTCGCGCAAGGCGGCGCGCGAATCGCCGCCCGCCGCCTTGATCAGCCCGGCCGCCAGGCCTTCCTCGTCGTCGAGGAGCACCTTCAGAAGATGTTCGGGACTGAAGCGCTGATGGCCCTCGCGCAGCGCCAGCGATTGGGCGGATTGAATGAATCCGCGCGACCGTTCCGTGTATTTTTCGAAATCCATGATCCCTGCTCCTCGGCGCGTTCAGGCGGCCCCACTCGAGCACCGCCGCAACGCCGTCACCGGTTGACTGGCAGAAATATAGGAAGGCGGCGGTAAAGAAAAAGGGCCGGGAAACCCGGCCCCTAAAGCATGTTCCGCCAAAGTGTGAGCACTTTGGCGATCAGAACATGCTGCAAGTCTTTAATCTGGCGCGATTTCTTTTCGGCGAAGTGATTCCACTTCGCCGGAAAGCGCGCCAGTTAAAATGATCTGGATCAATCACCGACCGGCGGAACCTCCGTGTCGGCCGGTTCCGGGGCGGCGTCCGTCCCGGCCGGGCGCGGCCGGCGCTCATAGCGCGAGCGCCGTTGTGGCTCCTCGGCCGCTTCGGGAGGCGGCAGGGGTGCCGGGCGGCGCAGGAAGGACGGCGCCTCCCATTGGCCGGGGTCCGCCGCATCGTCATTGCCGTTGCTCGGCTGAACCGAGCGTGGCTGCTCCATGGGGCGCGGCTGCTCGACCGCAGGCTGGCGCTCGCTGCGGTCCTGCCAGCGTGGCCGGAACCGCTCGCGGCCGCCCTGCTGATCGCGCGGCCGGAAATTCTGCGGCTGGCGCTCGCCTTCCGGGCCTCCCTGGGGAGCGGCGGCATCGGGCTGCTCGTTCAATTCCGGCAGGTTCGCCGCCGGCGCCTGGCCGTCTTCGGCCTCGCCGTCCTGGCCATCGTCGTCGAACTCCTCGCCCGGGCGGCGGAGCTGCGGCTGCATTTGCTGTTGATAGGCCTGGGCGGCGGCGACGATACGGAGATAATGCTCGGCAAACTGATAATAGCTCTCGGCCATGACGATGTCGCCGGAGACCTGCGCGTCGCGCCCGAGCTGAAGGTATTTCTCCGCCACCGTCTGCGCCGTGCCGCGCACCTTCACGTCCGGTCCGTTGCTGTCGTAAATCCGGCTCAACGGGTTGCCACCGCCCCCGCCGCCACCGCTGCTGCTGCCGCTGTGATGGCGATTGCGGCCGCGGCCGCGCTTATTATGCTGCCCAGGTCTCATGCGTTTTCCATTTTTGACGTTTGAATGTTCATTGCGGCCAAAGCCGTCCTGTCCCGCCAAGCCGCGGGCGATGCTGGCAAACCGACTCAATTGTGAGTCTTCCCAAAACCGAACCCAGTGGTTGTGGTAAGCTTTTCCTCTGCCGATGGCATTTCCTAGCCCGGAAGTGCCGTCCCTCAATTGCACCGGAGCCCGGCGCGATCGCATAGGGCAGAATGATTTACCGACTCCTATTTAGCGGAGACGCGGCCGATTTCCAATGTCTATTTTGGCCCGTGTCCACAGGCCGCAGCGTTAAGCTTTACGGAAGCTGAGGCAGCGGACGTGGCCGCCGAGGTCCGCGAACCGGCCGCGGCAGGTTAACCTTGCCGCCTGAAAGATCGTCTCGACCGCCGCCGCCTGCCCGGCGCCGATCTCCACCAGGACTGCGCCGCTTGGCGCCAGATGACCGCCCGCCCCCACGGCAATGCGGCGGTAGGCTTCAAGCCCGTCGGGCCCGCCATCCAGCGCCCTGAGAGGGTCGAAATCGCGCACATCGGCGGCGAGCCCGGCAATCTCGCCCAGGGCAATATAGGGCGGATTGGAGACGATCAGGTCGAAATGGCCGGTCAGTCCTTCAAACCAGTTGCCATGGACGAAACGCACCCGCCCGTTAACCTTGTGCCGCCGGGCATTACGCGCCGCTACGTCCAGCGCCGCCGCCGATAGATCGGTGGCCACCCCGGTGGCCTGCGGCCATTCGGCCAGGAGTGTCACGATGATGGCGCCGGACCCGGTGCCGAGATCGAGAACCAGCCCCGGCCGCTGCGCCAGCGCCAGGGCGGCATCGACCAGCGTCTCCGTGTCGGGCCGCGGATCGAGAACCGCGGGCGTCACCTCGAAGCCGCGGCCATGAAACTCGCGCTCGCCCAGGATGCGCGACACGGGCTCCCGCGCCGCGCGCCGGGCCGCCAATTCGCGGAAGCGCCTCGCCCCGGCGGCGCCGATCTTCCGGTCCGGATCGGCGGCGATGTCCTCATGCGTGAGGGCTGCCGCATGCTGCAGCAGCAGCCGGGCATCGAGGGCGGCGGACTCGATCCCCGCCGCTTCAAACTTGCGCCGCGCTTCGCCGATGAGCGAGCCCGCCGTATCAGGCGGCATCGGCATCCTGCGCCGCCAGAAGCTCCGCCTGATGATGGGTCATCAACGCCTCGATGAGCTCATCGAGTGCCGGCCCCTCGACGATCTGGTCGAGCTTGTAGAGGGTCAGGTTGATGCGGTGATCGGTGACCCGGCCTTGTGGAAAATTATAGGTGCGGATGCGCTCCGAGCGGTCGCCGGAACCGACCTGGCCCTTGCGCTGGGCCGAGCGTTCGGCATCGATGCGCTGGCGCTCCCGCTCGTAAAGCCTGGCGCGCAATATCTTCAGCGCCTTGTTCTTGTTCTTGAGTTGGGATTTCTCGTCCTGCTGGATGACCACCACGCCGGTTGGAAGATGGGTGATGCGCACCGCCGAATCGGTGGTGTTGACCGACTGGCCGCCCGGCCCCGAGGCGCGGAATACGTCGATGCGCAAATCCTTGTCCTCGATCTTGATATCGACCTCCTCGGCCTCGGGCAGAACCGCGACGGTGGCGGCGGAGGTGTGGATGCGCCCCTGCGTCTCCGTGTCGGGCACCCGCTGCACCCGGTGCACGCCGGATTCGAATTTCATCCGCGCATAGACGCCGGAGCCGGAGATCGTGGCGATCACTTCCTTGTAGCCGCCATGCTCGCCGTCGCTGGCCGAGATGATCTCGACCCGCCAGCCCTTGAAACCGGCATAGCGCTGGTACATGCGAAACAGGTCGCCGGCGAAGATCGCCGCCTCGTCGCCGCCGGTGCCGGCGCGCACTTCCAGGATGACGTTGCGCTCGTCGGCGGCATCCTTGGGCAAGAGCAGCAGGCGGATATCGTTTTCGAGCCGGACGATGGCGGCGTCCAGGCTGGCGCGTTCCGCCGCCGCCATCTCGGCCAGTTCGCCGCCGGCCTTCAGCATGTCCTCGACGCCGCGCCGCTCGTCATAGGCCTTGACCAGGGCCTGCGCCGCCTTGGCCGCCGGTTCGATCTCGGCATATTCCTTGGACAGCCTGACGAAGGCTTCGCCCGAGGCCCCGCTCGACATATTATGCTCGAGGGTAGCGAACCGCTGGATGATGCGGTCGAGTTTTTCCTGCGGAACGGCGGTCATGGC
>JANMQL010000351.1:0-2495 GCA_031370475.1 Hyphomicrobiales bacterium
CTTCATCGACGGCTTCCACTTCCATGGTGGCCTTGTCGGTTTCGATCTCGGCCAGGATGTCGCCGGACTTCACCTTGTCGCCTTCCTTCTTCAGCCACTTGGCGAGTTTGCCCTTTTCCATGGTGGGCGAAAGGGCGGGCATGAGGATGTTGGTGGGCATGGGGCGCGCTCCTCAGACGTACAACACGGATTTCGCCGCGGCGACGACTTCATCGGTATTGGGCAGCGCCAGTTTTTCGAGGTTGGCGGCATAGGGCATGGGAACGTCCTTGCCGGCGACGCGGGCCACGGGCGCGTCGAGCCAGTCGAAGGCGTGGGTCATTACTTGGGCTGCAAGTTCGGAGGTGACGGAAAATTGCGGGTAGCCCTCCTCGACGCAGACGCAGCGGTTGGTCTTTTTGACGCTCTCGACCACGGTTGCGATATCCATGGGGCGGATGGTGCGGAGATCGATCACTTCGGCCTCGATGCCATCGGCGGCGAGCTTGTCGGCGGCGGCCAGCGCATAGGTCATGCCGATGCCGAAAGTGACGATGGTGACATGGCGGCCCGCCCGCGCCACGCGCGCCTTGCCGATCGGAACGATCCAGTCGTCGAGTTTCGGCACCTCGAAGCTCTTGCCGTAGAGGATTTCGTTTTCGAGGAAGATTACCGGATTGGGATCGCGGATCGCCGCCTTCATCAGGCCCTTGGCATCGGCCGCCGAATACGGTGCGACCACCTTGAGGCCGGGAATCTGGCCAAACCAGGCGGCGTAGTCCTGCGAATGCTGGGCGGCGACGCGGGCGGCGGCGCCATTGGGCCCGCGGAACACGATGGGGCAGCCCATCTGGCCGCCCGACATATAGAGCGTCTTGGCGGCCGAATTGATGATGTGGTCGATTGCCTGCATGGCGAAGTTGAAGGTCATGAATTCGACGATGGGGCGGAGGCCGGCGAAGGCGGCGCCGACGGCGATGCCGGTGAAACCGTGCTCGGTGATCGGCGTGTCGATAATCCGCGACGGTCCGAACTCGTCGAGCATGCCCTGTGAAATCTTGTAGGCGCCCTGGTACTGGCCCACCTCCTCGCCCATCAGGAACACGTCCTTGTCGCGGCGCATCTCTTCCGACATCGCCTCGCGGATCGCCTCACGCACCGTCATGGTCACCATCTCGGTGCCTTCGGGGATTGCGGGGTCGGCGGCGGCAGGCGAAGTCACGACCGCTGGCGCAGAGGCCGGCGTCGCGGCGGGGGTTTTTACTTCGGCTTTCGGCGCCGGTGCCGCATCGGCCTGACCGATCACCGCGATCGGCGTATTGACCTTGACATTCTCGGTGCCGGCCGGAACCAGGATGGCGGTCAGCGGGCCCTCGTCGACGGCCTCCACTTCCATGGTCGCCTTGTCGGTTTCGATCTCGGCGATGACGTCGCCGGATTTCACATTGTCGCCGACATTCTTCAGCCACTTGGCGAGCTTGCCCTCCTCCATGGTGGGCGACAGTGCGGGCATCAGGATATTGGGCATGGCCGTCACGCGCTCACGTAGATGTCGGTGTAGAGCTCCGCGGCATCGGGCTCGGGATCGCCCTGGGCGAATTCGGCCGCCGCGGTGACGGTGGCGCGGATATCGGCGTCGAGCTTCTTGAGATCGTCCTCGCTGGCCATGCCGGCCTTGAGGATGCGGGCCTTGACCTGTTCGATCGGATCATGCTCCTCGCGCATCTTCTGGACTTCTTCCTTGGCCCGGTATTTGGCGGGATCCGACATGGAGTGGCCGCGATAGCGGTAAGTCATCATTTCGAGAATGTAGGGGCCGTGACCGGCGCGGCAGTGGGCGACCGCTTTGTCGGCTGCCTCCTTGACGGCGCGCACATCCATGCCGTCCACCTGTTCGGAGGGAATGCCGAAGGCAGCTCCGCGCGAGCCCAGATGATCGGACATGGCGGTCGAGCGCGGAGCCGCCGTGCCCATGGCATAGCGGTTGTTTTCGATCACGAAGATCACCGGCAATTGCCAGATCGCCGCCATGTTGAAGGTTTCGTAGACCTGGCCCTGGTTGGCGGCGCCATCGCCGAAATAGGTGACCGAGACATGGTCGTTGCCACGGTACTTGTTGGCGAAAGCGAGTCCCGCCCCCAGCGGCACCTGGGCGCCGACGATGCCGTGGCCGCCGAAGAACTGCTTGTCCCGGCTGAACATGTGCATGGAGCCGCCCTTGCCCCTGGAATAGCCGCCGCGCCTTCCGGTGAGCTCGGCCATGACGCCCTTGGGGTCCATGCCGCAGGCCAGCATGTGGCCGTGGTCGCGGTAGGAGGTGATCACCTGATCGCCGTCCTTCTGGGCCATCCGCAGACCGATGACCACCGCTTCCTGGCCGATATAGAGGTGGCAGAAGCCGCCGATGAAACCCATGCCATAGAGTTGACCGGCCTTTTCCTCGAAACGGCGGATCAGCAGCATGTCGCGATAGGCGTGGAGTTCCTGCTCGGAGGAAAAGCCGCTGTTCTTGCGCG
>JANMQL010000185.1:0-5724 GCA_031370475.1 Hyphomicrobiales bacterium
GGGCGGTTCTCATTCAACACTGCATCATAAGTCAGGAGATTGTCATGAACGTCAAGAACCTCGAAGATCTGTTCGTCGCCACGTTGCAAGACATCTATTATGCGGAGAAGAAGTTGGTGAAAACTTTGCCGAAGCTGGCGAAGAAAGCCGCTTCTCCTCAGCTCAAAGAGGCCATTCAAAGCCATCTGACCGAAACCGAAGGCCATGTCAGCCGGCTGGAGGACGTTTTCGCAGCGATGGACAAGAAGCCCACCGCGAAGCGGTGTGAGGCCTTGGAAGGGCTGGTGAAGGAGGCCGATGAAGTCATGGCCGAAATCGAGGACGAGCGGACGCTGGATGCGGCGATCATATCGTCGGCGCAAACCGTCGAGCATTACGAGATGGCCCGGTACGGCACGCTGGTTTGCTGGGCGCACGAACTTGGGATGCACGACTCGGCAGCATTGCTTCAAGCAACGCTCAATGAAGAAAAGGCGGCCGACCAAAAGCTCTCGGAGCTTGCCGAAGACACCATCAATCAGAAAGCCGCGGCCTGAGCACAGCCGCTGCGCCAAACAGCTGGGGAGAGGCGAATTGGCCTCTCCCTTTTTTGCATGCGCTGCACGACGATGTGCGGTGACCACGGCTTGCACGGCCCCAGATGACGCGTGCGCGCCCGGCACCGTGCCGCCTGCTGCGCCGCTTCACGCATCTCTGGTACCCATCGCGGTCCTTGCGCCGGCAATGAGACGGGCGGCGGAATCGCCATATTCCTCGAAGACGGACCGCTAGGGCGAACCGCCCCTTGCCGTAATTGCGGGCTGGATCACTCGGCTTCACCCTTCCCCTTGTGGGGAGAGGATGTGGGTCCGGGATCCGCAAAAGCACCCTCATTCTCAACCCTTTCACTTAAGCGGAAAGGGAAATGCCACTTACTTATTCAACTTCCTAATTCATCCTGAAATCGTCCCATTCCAGCGCCTCGATCGCTGAAACGGTACCGGAAATCTCTCAGATTCCAGCTTGCCTCTTGACGTCCATCTCCCCATCTTGATCGAAACAGATTCGGAGTCCGATGGACGTCTCCCCCACCTACGCCCTGGCCGTCGTCGAGGTTGCCTGGATCAATATCCTGCTCTCCGGCGACAATGCCGTGGTGATCGCCCTGGCTTGCCGGTCGCTGCCCGCGCAGCGGCGGCGCTGGGGCATTTTCTTCGGTTCGGCGGTGGCCATCGTGCTGCGCATTGTCTTCGCCTTCATGGTCACCTGGCTGATGGCGGTGCCCTATCTGCAGGCGGTGGGCGGCGCGCTGCTGATCTGGATCGCCGTGAGCCTGACCAACGGCGACAATGGCGGCCGCGATGTGAAGGCCCATGCTTCATTGTGGCATGCGGTGGCTACCATCGCGGTTGCCGATGCCGCCATGAGCCTCGATAATGTCGTGGCGATTGCCGCCGTCTCCCAGGGCGATCACTGGCTGTTCATCATCGGCCTGATCCTCTCGATCCCGCTGATCGTGGTGGGCGCCACGCTGATTAGCAACCTCCTGAGCAAGTACCCCTTGATTATCTGGGCCGGTGCGGCGCTGCTCGGCTGGGTCGCCGGCAAGATGATTGCCGCCGACCCGGGACTTGCGGCCTTTGGCGTGCCGAACCCCGAAATGTCGGCGGCAATCGGCGCCCTGCTCGTCGTCGTCATCGGCTGGCGGTTGAAACGCCAGTCCGGCCGCCAGGTGCAAACCGGAACCTAAAGCCGATTGCGGCTGAATCGACTCGCCTCCGATCATCCGTCATCCCGGCGAAAGCCGGGACCCAATGGGCCTGTTCAACCGGCACTCTGCAAGCAGCAATGGCTCAGGGGGTCCCGGCTTTCGCCGGGATGACGGAAGAAAGATAGAGCCGCCGATCTCTGCGGCTACCTGCTCTAGACCCGCCCCATGAAGTCGCGCTTGCCGAGTTCGACGCCGTTGTGGCGCAGGATGTCGTAGGCGGTGGTCAGGTGGAAGAAGAAATTCGGCATGGCATAGCCCGACAGATAGGCGGCGCCCGCGAAGGTCATGTCCTGGCCGCCGACCTTGATGGTGATGGCGCGGGTCGCGGCATCGGCGAACTGCTCTTTCTTGAGCGTCGCGAGGAAGTCGCACGTCTTGGTCAGGCGGGCCTGCAATTCGGCGAAGGTCTTTTCCTCGTCGGGAAAGCTCGGCACGGCGATTCCGGCCAGCCGGGCGCCGGTCCCCTTGGCGAAATCGGTGACCAGCTGCACCTGGCGGGTGAAGTTAAACATGTCCGGAAACAGCCGCGCCTTGAGCAACGCATCCGGCTCGATCTTCTTGGCTTCGCAATGGGCTTCCGCCTTCTTCAGGATAGCCGAGAGACCTTTGAGAAAATTGTCGAGGACCGTCACGGAAACATCGAACATGGGTTATCTTTCTTTATCTGAGATTGCCGCAAAAGCGCTGAATGCGCCGGCAGGCGTCTTCTAGCACGGCGGTCGCCGTCGCATAGGAAATACGGAAGAAGGGCGACATGCCGAAAGCCGCCCCATGCACCGCCGCCACACCTTCGGCCGCCAGAAGCTCGGTGACGAAATCCTCGTCGTTCTTGATGACGTTGCCCGACGGCGCCTGCCTGCCGATGGTTCCGGCGCAGGAGGGATAGACATAGAAGGCGCCTTCCGGCACCGGGCACTTGAGACCCTTGGCCTGATTGAGCATCGCCACGACGAGATCGCGCCGCTCCTTGAACACCTTGTTGTTGGCGGCGATGAAATCCTGCGGACCATTGAGCGCCTCGACCGCCGCCCACTGGGCGATCGAGGAGGGATTGGACGTCGATTGCGATTGCAACTTCGACATGGCCTTGATCAGCACCTCCGGCCCCGCGCCGTAGCCGATGCGCCAGCCGGTCATGCAATAGGCCTTGGACACGCCGTTCATGGTGAGTGTGCGCTCGTAGAGCCGGGGCTCGATCTGGGCCGGCGTGAAGAATTTGAAATCGTCATAGACCAGATGCTCATACATGTCGTCGGTCAGCACCCAGACATGGGAATGCTTCATCAGCACATCGGTCACCGCCTTGAGTTCGGCGCGCGAATAGGCCGCCCCGCTCGGATTGGACGGCGAATTGAGAATGAGCCATTTGGTTTTCGGCGTGATTGCCTGCTCGAGTGCGGCCGCCTGCAGCTTGAACCCGTGTTCCAGCTTGCAGTCGACGAACACCGGCTTGCCACCCGCCAGCATGACGATGTCGGGATAGCTCACCCAATAGGGTGCGGGCACGATCACCTCGTCGCCGGGATTGACGGTGGCCATGAGCGCGTTGAAAAGTACCTGCTTGCCCCCGGTGCCGACCGAGACCTGTGCCGGCGTGTAGTCGAGTCCGTTTTCGCGTTTGAACTTGGCGCAGATCGCTTTCTTGAGTTCCGGGATGCCGTCGACGGGGGTGTATTTGGTCTTGCCCGCCCGGATCGCGGCGATTGCCGCCTCCTTGATGTTGTCGGGCGTGTCGAAATCGGGCTCGCCCGCCGCCAGGCCGATGATGTCGCGGCCCTCGGCCTTGAGCGCCATCGCCTTGTTGGAAATGGCGATGGTGGCGGAAGGCTGAATGCGGTTGAGCGCGTCGGAAATGAAACCCATGGGGAAGCGGACCTCGTGGCGGAAACCGGGCGCACTCCTAAGGCTTCCCCCTTGCCCCGGCAAGCCTCAATCCGCCGCATCATCACGGGCCTGCGGATATGCCATGATGGGCCATGGACACGCGCATCTTTCTCATTGCCGGCGGCGGCATCGCCGGGCTGGCGGCAGGCCTGGGGCTGGCCCGGACCGGCCGCGCCGCGGCGATTTTCGAGCAGTCCGCCGCCTTCGAGACGGTGGGCGCCGGCCTGCAGATGTCGCCCAATGCGGTGCGCGCCCTGCAATGGCTCGGCGCCTGGGAGGCGGTTGCGCCCCATTGCGTGGTCCCCGCCGAAATCCATGTCCGTGACGGATTGCGCGGCAGCCTGCTGCAGCGCGTCCGCCTTGGCAAGCCGTTCGAAGAGCGCCACGGCGCGCCCTATCGCGTCGCCCATCGCGCCGATCTGCTGGGCGGATTGCTGGCGGCGGCGCGGACTGCACCCGGCATCGAACTCATCAATTCCGTGCGGGCGGTGCGGGCCGTCGATCATGTCGCAAGCGCGGCGCTGGAATTTGCCGGCGGCAGCCGCCGCGAGGGCGCCGCAATCATCGCCGCCGACGGCATCGGCTCGAAGCTGCGGCTGGACATCGCCGGTAGCGGCGAACCCGCCTATCGCGGTCATTCGATCTTCCGGGCCCTGATACCCTTCGACGCCGTGCCCACTTCAGTCGCCGCCGATACCGTGACCCTATGGCTCTATCCCGGCGGCCATGTGGTGCATTATGCGGTGAGCAACTGGACACAGTTCAATATCGTGGCGGCGGTGGACAGTAATTGGACCGCGGCCGGCTGGAGCGAGCCCGGCAAGCCCGATGAGGTCAGGCTGGCTTTCGCCGAGGCCGCCGGCCCGCTGGCCGATCTGCTCGCGGTTCCCAAATCCTGGCTGAAATGGGCGGGCGCCGATTTACCGCCGCTAACGCAATGGACCAAGCACCGCATGGCGCTCATCGGCGATGCCGCCCATGCCACCCTGCCCTATCTGGCGCAAGGCGGCGCCATGGCCCTGGAAGACGCCTGCGTGCTGGCGAAATCTATTGAAGCGACTGCGGACTGCGCCGCGGCTTTTGCCCGTTACGCCGAACTGCGCCGCGAGCGCACCGCCCGCATACAGAATGAGTCGCTAAAGCTTGCTCGCCTCTATCACGCCAAGGGCCCGGCGCGGCTGCTGCGCAATTTGGCGCTCCGGGCCCTGACGGCGGAGCGCTTCCAGCGGCGCAATGACTGGATTTACGGATGGCGGCCGGAGTAGCGGGCAAATCCCGGAGGACTCGCCCGCCCATCGTTTCCATGAAACTTTCAGAATACCCTGGACTTGCCGGCGGGGTCCCGCTGTTTCGTCTCCGGCCGCGGCTTGGTGTCGTTCGGCGACGGCGGCTCATACTTCACCCAGCAGCGATTGGCCGCCGGAGCGCCCGTCACCGAGCGTTTTCCGGCCCGGCACTGCACCACGGTATGACAGCTCACATTGCCGTTCATCATCCACAGGGGCCGGTGCCGGTTGTAGATTTTCTGGCAGCAGTCGATGACTTTCAGCCGCGAATTCCCTTCGCAATTCAGGACGTTTCTCGCCGCCGATGCCGGGCCGGTCTGCGAGAAGATTGCAATGGTGGCGGTGGCGGCAAGCGCCGCGGCGAGGCTAAGTGCGCGAGTGTTGTTGAACCGTGTCATGTTTCGCTCCTTTGGTTTGTGACGATCGATGGCGAAAATTTGACATAAATGCGCTGAGCCGAACTTGAACGGGTTGTTATTTTTCGTTCATCTTGGCCCCGGTCACGGAATAGCCGCCTTGATGGGGCGTAAATGCTGCACAATGGAGGATTCCATGCGCAATATTCAGACTCTCGGCTTCGCGGCCATTCTGGCCGTATCGATTTCCGGTCTGGCCTTTGCCGCCGGCGGCGGCACCGGCGGCGGCGGCACCAGTGGCGGCACGACCAGCAGCGGCGGCGACAGCGGCAATGCTTCGCCTTCCGCCAAGGACTGCAAGAAGGGCGAAGTCTGGGACAAGAAAAAGCAGAAATGCGTCAAAGTCGAATCCGGCGTGCTGCCCGACAAGGAGCTGTACGCGCAGGGC
>JANMQL010000396.1:0-9433 GCA_031370475.1 Hyphomicrobiales bacterium
GCCCTTTTTCATCTCGGCGAAGCTCGTGCCGGTCTTGGTCTCGAGCTTGACCTTTCCGTCCATCAGCGGCACCACCACATAATCGTGGCCGTGCCGGTGCCAGCCGGTATTGGCGCCCGGCGCGAAGCGGTATTCGGTGACGATCACCCGCTCATTGTCGATATGTGTGATGGCCTTGGCCGTGCCGCTCATGACTTATCTCCTTATGCCGCCCGCTGGCCCCATCAAAGGACCAGTTCGCCCGGACCGATGGACCAAGATTGGCCGCCGTCAAGACATTTGGCAAATGCCAAGACTTGTTATATTATAACATTATGTCCTTTCCCGCCCCCCAGCACAACCACGCCAAATGCACGGCCGAGCTCCTGTCCCGGGCCGAGCGCATCTGCGAGCGGCGCGGCAGCCGGCTGACCGGCCAGCGCCGCGACATTCTCAACTGCGTGGCCGAGAGCCATTCCGCCGCCGGCGCCTACGACCTCATCGAGCGCATGGCGGCGCGGGGCCCGCGGCCGGCGCCGATCACCGTCTACCGGGCCTTGGAATTCCTCCTGGCCCACGGCCTCGTCCACAAGATCGAGAGCCGTAACGCCTTCGTCGCCTGTTCCCACGCCCATGAGGGCGAGCCAACTGCGCTGCTCATCTGCGAGCATTGCGGCGTGGTGGCCGAACTCGATGCGCCGCGGATTGTTGACGGCCTCGCCAAGGCGGCGGCGGGGCGGGGCTTCCGCCCCACCGGCACAATGATTGAAATGACCGGCGCCTGCGCTGCCTGCGCCGGGAGCGCCTGACATGCTGAAGGCCACCGGCGCATTGCTCAGTGCCAGGGAAGCAACCCTGACGATCGGCGGCCGCACCATCCTCGACCGCGTCAATCTCGATGTCCGGGCCGGCGAGATCGTCACCGTGATCGGCCCCAATGGCGCCGGCAAATCGACCTTGGTGCGCGCCATGCTGGGCCTCGTGGCCCTCACGTCCGGCCGCATCGAGCGCCGGAAGGATTTGCGCATCGGTTATGTCCCGCAGCGCTTTCCGCTCACCCCCAATGTGCCCCTCGATCTCAAGCGCCTCCTGTCGCTAACCCTCAGGCCTTCCAATGCGGAGATCGATACGGCACTGGCCGAAACCGGCATCGCCCATTTGAAGGATTCCAGCGTCGCCTCGCTCTCCGGCGGCGAATTGCAGCGCGCCCTTCTGGCCCGCGCCCTGTTACGCCGGCCCGATCTCCTGGTGCTCGACGAGCCGGTGCAGGCCGTCGATTTCATCGGCGAGGCGAAACTCTACGAGCTGATCTCCGATATCCGCCGCCGCCACGGCTGCGGCATTCTCATGGTCAGCCACGATCTCCACATGGTGATGGCCGAGAGCGACCACGTCGTCTGCCTCAACGGTCATGTCTGCTGCGAGGGCGGCCCCGAGAAAGTGCAGCGCGACCCGGAATTCGCTAGACTGTTCGGCCCCTCGGCGGCCCGGATGATCGCCGCCTATACCCATCACCACGATCACGATCATGAATCCCATGGCCATCACCATGATCATGGACATTAGCCTCCCTCAAATTTTCCCCTTCCCCCCTCGCGGGGGAAGGTGGCGCGACCTGGCTACGCCGAAGCGAAGCTTCAGCTTCGCCAAGGCGAGAGCGCCGGATGAGGGGGCGCTTCCGCGAGTCGAACGGCCGGCATTTATACTCGCTGCACTGCCCCCTCATCCGTCTCGCGCCTGCGGCGCGATCCCCCTTCCCCCGCGAGGGGGGAAGGGGAAAAGTTGAGAACGGCGCCATGCTCGACATCCTCTCCGAACCCTTCTTCCGCCGCGCTTTGCTCGCCGGCCTCGGCGTGGCGCTGGTGGCGGGGCCCGTCGGCTGCTTCATCGTCTGGCGGCGCATGGCCTATTTCGGCGAGACGCTCGCCCATTCCGGCCTGCTCGGCGTCGGCCTCGGCCTCATGTTCGGCTTCAGCCTGACGCTCGGCGCCGCCGCCGCGGCAATCGCCGTCGCACTTCTGCTGCTCATCCTGCGCCGCCAGCGCCAGCTCGCCACCGACACCCTGCTTGGCATTCTCTCGCACACGGCGCTGGCGGCGGGCCTCATCGCCGTCGGCCTCGTCGCCGGCGCCAGCGCCGACGGCATGGAGCTCCTGTTCGGCGATGTGCTCTCGGTTACGGCCCGGGATGTGGCTATCGTCTGGGCCGGCGCCGCCGCCGTCCTCGCCGTCCTCGCTTTCCTGTGGCGCGATCTCATCGCCATTTCCGTGCATGAGGAACTGGCCAGCGCCGAAGGCGTCAAGGTTCGGCGCGTCGAGCTTGGTTTTATCCTGCTGATCGCGCTCCTCACCGCCATCTCCATGAAAATCGTCGGTCTGATGCTGATCACGGCGCTGCTGGTCATTCCCGCCGCCGCCGCCCGCCGCCTGTCGGCGACACCGGAACGCATGGCGGTGATCGCGGCGCTGCTGGCGGGGCTCTCGGTCATCGCCGGACTCATGCTTTCGGCCTTTGCCAACACCGTCTCCGGCCCCTCGGTGGTCCTCGCCGCCGGCCTGCTCTTCGTCTTGACCTTGGCCTTGCCCCAGACCAATTAGGACGCAATGACCTATTCAGCCATCCATCCGCGGCGCGCCTCCACCGCCGTCCCCGTCGGCTCCGTGACAATCGGCGGTGCCGCTCCCATCGCCGTGCAGTCGATGACCAACACCGACACCGCCGATGTCGAGGCCACCGCCCGCCAGACGGCGGAACTGGCCGCCGCTGGCTCGGAACTGGTGCGCATCACCGTCGACCGCGACGAGGCGGCCCGCGCCGTACCCCATATCCGCGACCGGCTCGATCGCCTGGGCGTCGCCGTGCCGCTGATCGGCGATTTCCACTACAACGGCCACACGCTCCTCGCCGATCATCCCGCCTGCGCCGAGGCGCTGGCCAAATACCGCATCAATCCCGGCAATGTCGGTTTCGGCGGTAAGAAGGACCGCAATTTCTCCATGATGATCGAGACGGCGCTGAAATTCGATCGGCCCGTGCGCATCGGCGTCAATTGGGGCTCCCTCGATCAGGCGCTGCTCACCGAACTCATGGACCGCAACGCCAAGGCCCCGGAACCTCTCGATGCCCGCGAAGTCATGCACGAGGCCGTGGTGCAATCCGCACTCCTGTCGGCGGCGCGCGCCGAGGAACTGGGTCTGCCGCGCCACAAAATCGTTCTTTCCGCCAAATGTTCCGAGGTCCAGGACCTGATCGCCGTCTACCGGACGCTGGCGCTGCGCTGCGACTATGCCCTGCATCTGGGCCTCACCGAAGCCGGCATGGGTTCCAAGGGCATCGTCGCCTCGACCGCCGCACTTGGCGTTCTCCTGCAGGAAGGCATCGGCGACACCATCCGCATCTCGCTGACCCCCGATCCCGGCGGCGACCGGACGCGCGAAGTCACGGTGGCCCAGGAAATTCTCCAAACCATGGGGCTTCGCGCCTTCGCCCCCATGGTCATCGCCTGTCCCGGCTGCGGCCGCACCACCTCCACGGTGTTCCAGGAACTGGCCCAGGACATCCAGTCTTTCATTCGCTCCCGCCTCCCGGATTGGCGCGAGGAATATCCCGGCTTCGAAACTTTGCAGCTCGCGGTGATGGGCTGCATCGTCAATGGCCCCGGCGAATCCAAGCACGCCGATATCGGCATTTCCCTCCCCGGCACCGGCGAACTGCCCACGGCTCCCGTCTTTGTCGACGGCAAGAAGGTGACGACGCTCCGCGGCGGCGACATCGCCGCCCAGTTCAAGCAGATCGTCGAGAATTATGTGAAAACCCGCTGGGGCTGATCAGACCTTTCGCGTCACAATGTAATGCGCCGCGGCGCGCAGCGTGTCGGCTTGCGTGCCGAAACCCGCCAGTGCGCCAACCGCCTGCTCGACCAGCGCCTTCGCCTTCGCCTTGGCCTCGGGCAATCCGAGCAGCCCCACGAAGGTCGCCTTGCCTTTGGCCCCGTCCTTCTGGGTTCCCTTGCCGAGCCGTCCCGGACTTGAGGTAACGTCGAGAATATCGTCGGCGATCTGGAAGGCCAGGCCGATATGCTCCGCATACTGACGAAGTGGCGACGGATCGGCTCCGGCCAGCACCGCCCCCGCCTGGCAGGCGAAGCGGAACAGGGCGCCGGTCTTCATCGCCTGCATCGCCATGACCGCATCGAGGGAAGCGCCCGCCGTCCTTTCCGCTTCGATGTCGAGCATCTGCCCGCCCGCCATGCCGGCATGGCCCGCCGCCCGCGCCAGCTCCAATGCCAGTCGGCTCCGCACCGCGCCGTCGGGATGGGTCTCCGGCCCCGCCAGGATTTCGAAAGCCAGCGTCTGCAGCGCATCGCCCGCCAGGATGGCGGTCGCCTCGTCGAAGGCCCGGTGCACCGTCGGCCGCCCGCGCCGCAAATCGTCGTCGTCCATGGCCGGCAAATCGTCATGCACCAGTGAATAGCAATGCACGCATTCGAGCGCCGCGCCCACCCGAAATGCCCGCTCGCGCGGCACCGCGAACAGCTTCGCCGTCTCGACCGCAAAAAAAGGCCTGAGCCGCTTGCCGGGCCCCAGCGCCGCATAACGCATGGCCTCGCCAAGGCGCCCGGCCCGCGGCAGCAATCGGTCGAGCAGGGCGCCGGTGTCGCGGGCACAATCGGCAAGGGCGGCTTCGAAAGACAAGCGGTTTTTCCTGTGCTAATCCGCCCTGTGTAGTGACATGACCGCCGAAACTCAACCAGCCGCGGCCGGAGACGAAAACCTGAACATTTTCGCCAGGCTCAAGCGCCGCGTGGCCCGCTTCGATCCCTGGCCGCGCCGGGCCTTGCGTCTCCTTGCCGTGCTCGCCCTCTGGCCCATCGTCATGACGCTGGTCTATACGGCCGTGCCGCCGCCCATTTCCAACGTCATGATCTTCCGGCTGGCGGCCGGCAACGGCCTCGACAAGGATTGGGTAAGCCTCGATCGAATGTCGCCCTATCTCGCCCGCGCCGTCATCGCTTCCGAGGATGCCCGTTTCTGCGAGCATTTCGGCATCGACTGGGTCGAGGTGCAGGGCATCGTCGAGGACGTCTTCGACGACGACGAGGGCGCCGTCCGCGGCGCCAGCACCATTCCCATGCAAACGGCGAAAAACCTGTTCCTGTGGGACGGCCGTTCCTTCCTGCGCAAGGGCCTGGAGCTGCCCCTGGCGCTGTGGATGGACCTGGTCTGGTCGAAACGCCGGATGATCGAGGTCTATCTCAACATCGTCGAATGGGCGCCGGGCGTCTATGGCGCCGAGGCCGCCGCCCGCCACCATTTCGGCAAATCCGCCGCCAAGCTGACCAGGCGCGAGGCGGCGCTCCTGGCCGCCGTCCTGCCCAATCCCATCAAGCGCCAGGCCGGACACCCTTCGAAACGGGTCTCGGCAATCGCCAACCGCATCCTCATCCGCATGCGAACCATGGACCCCTATCTCACTTGTATCGGGCCCTGAGCTTCGCTATAAGCCCGCCCAACTTTGATGGAGTTTCGAAAAATGGCCGTTCCACGCAAGAAAATGACCAGGAGCCGCATCGGCATGCGCCGCTCCGGCCACAAGATGGCGACCGTCACCTGGGTCGAGGACAAGAAGTCCGGCGAATTGCGCCGCCCGCACCATATCGACCTCAAGACCGGCATGTACCGCGGCCGCCAGGTGCTCCCGGCCAAGAGCGACGTCTAAGGCTGGCTTTCGAATTCATTATACCGTCATCCCGGCGCAAGCCGGGGCCTATTGAGTCATCTCCGTTGGCAGTGCGCCGCAGGATGATCTTTAGTGGGTCCCGGCTTGCGCCGGAACGACTGCATTTGAGATATTGCCAGATCAAACAAAAGCCCGCACCGCATCTTCCGGCGCGGGTTTTTCGTTGCAGGGAAGGGTTGGATCAGGCGGCTAATGCCCGGTCCGCCGTTACGTAATCATAGCCCAAATCGTCGGCCACCGCCTTGTAGGTGACCTTGCCGAAGGCGACATTGAGGCCGTTGCGCAGATGCGCGTCGTCGGACAGCGCCTTCTTCCAGCCCTTGTTGGCGATGGCCAGCGCAAATGGAAGCGTGACGTTGTTGAGCGCGAAGGTCGAAGTGCGGGCAACCCCGCCCGGCATGTTGGCGACGCAATAGTGGATGACGCCGTCCACCACATAGGTGGGCTCCGCATGGGTCGTGGCCCGTGACGTCTCAGCGCAGCCGCCCTGATCGATGGCGACATCGACCAGCACCGAACCCGGCTTCCAGTCCTTGAGCATTTGGCGCGTGATGAGCTTGGGCGCCGCGGCGCCGGGAATGAGCACGCCGCCGATCACCAGATCGGCCATGGCGCATTCGTCCTCGACCGCGGCCTGGGTTGAATAGAGGGTCTTGAGCTGGGTGCCGAAGCGGGCCACCAGCTCTTCCATCCGGTCCGTCGATTTTTCGAGGATCGTCACGTCGGCGCCAAGCCCCAGCGCCATGGCCGCCGCATTGGTGCCGACCACGCCGCCGCCGAGGATGACCACCTTGCCCGGCGCCACACCGGGAACTCCGCCGAGCAGCACGCCGCGCCCGCCCTGCGCCTTCTCCAGGCTATGGGCGCCGGCCTGCACCGACATGCGCCCTGCCACCTGCGACATGGGGGCCAGTAGCGGCAAGCCGCCGCGCGCACTGGTCACCGTCTCATAGGCGATGCACACCGCCCCCGACTTGACCAGATCCTTGGTCTGCTCCGGATCCGGCGCCAAGTGCAGGTAGGTGTAGAGGATCTGGCCCTCGCGCAGCATCTTGCGCTCGATCGCCTGCGGCTCCTTCACCTTGACGATCATCTCGGCCTTGGCGAAAATTTCCGCCGCCGTCTTGACGATCGCGGCACCCGCCTGGCTGTAGTCTTCGTCGGCAGCGCCGATGCCGGTGCCGGCATTGGCCTCGACCCAAACCTTGTGGCCGTGGCGCACCGCTTCGCGCACCGAAATGGGCGTCATGCCGACGCGATATTCGTGATTCTTGATTTCCTTCGGAACGCCGATGAGCATGTGAATTTCCTCTCCTTGGACTGGCCGTGAATTTATCCCAGAATTGCTCGAACAAATTTCCAAAACCTGCGCCGGAGCAGTGCAGCATTGATATTTAATTCGAATAATGTCATATATATCCGCATGAAATCCCGTGAATTCGATAGAACCGACAAGATCATACTGGCCGAGCTGCAAAAAAACGCCCAGCAGCCCATCGCCACCCTCGCCACCAGGGCCGGCCTGTCGCCGTCGGCCTGTCACCGCCGGGTCAAGCTTCTCGAGGAAGCCCGCGCCATCACCGGCTACACCGCCACCCTCAACCGTGCCGCGCTTGGCCTCGCCAATGAATTTTTCGTCGAAGTTTCGCTCTCCTCCCAGACCGAGGAGGCCTTCGAGCGTTTCGAAAAGGCGGTGCAGCGGGTGCGCGAAATTCTCGAATGCCATTTGATGAGCGGCCAGTTCGATTATCTCCTGCGGGTCGCGGCCAGCGACGCCGCCGACTATGAGCGCATCCACCGTTCGCACATTTCCAGGCTCCCCGGCGTGCAACGCATCCAGTCCTCGCTCGCGCTCCGCACCGTCAAGGCCTGGGCGGGCTATCCGGTTTAATGATTTTCCCTCGCCTCTTGGAAGGTATTCAAGCCGGAGGCATCGCGAACGTTTGCCTGCTCGTGGCGAGACAAATTCACGATAACGCTCGAGGAATGAAGGGCGAAGCCGCAAAAATCTAAGTTCGTTGACCGATCCCCTGATGTTTCTTTACCAAGGCATTGGTCATGCGTTTGTAGGTCGAAACGGAACCCCGGGCATATTGTTTGGCGGTGAACTCACCAAATCTGCCAAAACTTGTGGCCTCCACCAGCAATAGCTAAAATCTGTGTCATAATGGGTTGAAAACGACGTCATGGGGCTACTCGAGCCCCCTCGAGTTGGAGTGGATTGTCTTTATGTCACAACAGCTTAGCCTACTAGAATTGCTTGAAAGACCTACCGTTGAGGCACTTGCAAAGCCCGACCAAGTTTTTGCCAGCGAAGATTGGAAATTCGTCGTCAATCACCCCGAGAACACAAGGTTTGATCGCAAGTCCGGCCGAATAGACCCAAAAGGGCTCGCGGAATGCCTGTCCGCTTTTGGCAACGGACCTGCCGTCGAGGGCGGTGTAGTTGCAATCGGAATTGAGAGGGACGGAACTGTCACCGGGTGCAAATCGCTTTCAGAAGAGAAAATCCAACAATTGGAACACATGGGACGTGATCATTGCCCTGATGGCAGGTTCGTTACAAACCGCCTTGAGGTCACAAACTCAGAAGGCAAGCCCGACTTTATCATTCGGGCAAGAATTTATTTTGTAGAAAATCGGCTTATCGAGCTGACCAACGGCATTGCCTTTTGCCGCGAGTCCGACACCAGCCGCCGCCTGACTGAGGCAGAGAAACAGGAGGTCAGGATCAATAAAGGCGAGCGTGCCTTTGAGTTGGAGGAATGTCCGCTTGTCTTTCCCGACGATTTCCGACCCGCATTGGTTTCTGGTTTCACCAAACAGATTCGCGCGTCTCGCGACGGCTCGGACGACGTATCTGACCAAACCATCCTTGAGTCCATGCGCCTTGGGCGGATAAAGGCAGAGAAATTTGTTTCTAACAATGTCTGTGCGCTGGCATTTGCGCGTGATCCGCGAAAGGTGTTCCCAGGAGCTTACGTTCACTTCCTCCGTTACAATGGAACAGAGGAGAAATCAGGGAAAGACTATAACGTAATTAAGGACAGGATAATTGAAGGCACAATTCTGGACATTATAAAAGATACCTCCACAACACTCGACGCAAACTTGCGTGAGTTCACAGAGTTTCGCGGAGGCAAATTCCACCAGACGCCAGAATATCCAAGAGACGCGTGGTATGAGTTAATCGTAAATGCCTGTGTTCATCGCTCGTACCACGCCAAGACGCAGCCTATTTTCGTGAAAATGTTTGATGATCACCTAATCGTCGAGAGCCCCGGCGGATTCATGCCATCGGTCACGCCAGAAAATCTATTCCACAAGCCCCGCAATCCATTCCTCATGTTTGTGCTTCGCGAATTTGGAGAGGTGCGGTGCATCAGTGAGGGCACTAAACGCATAAAGCGTGAACTCCGCGATGCAAGACTGCCGCCGATATCATATTTCGCCGACAATAACTGTGTGCGCGCAACACTCACAAACGATGTTGCAAACAGAACCAACTCCCTCGATAGCGAGGCATATAAGACGCTCGGAGAGGCCATTGCATTCTCTTTGGATGCTGACGAAAGGCGAATCGTAAACTACGTTATTGAACACGGACGAATCAATGCGAGCGACGCCCTACGCATATTGAGTACCACCTATTGGCACACTGCAAATGCGAAGCTCAGGAGACTGACAGAACGCAAGGTCCTAGATTTTATATCTA
>JANMQL010000426.1:0-9719 GCA_031370475.1 Hyphomicrobiales bacterium
TCGATGCGGCCCATGACGAAGCAGTTGAACAGCGTGACCGTGCGCCCGGTTCCCGCGCCCGAGAGAATGCGGCCCGCCGGCAGATAGCGGAAATCCGACAGGATGCCGTGGAATTCCTTGGCCCAGCGCTCGCGCGCCGCCTCCGGCTCGGCCATCGCCACGGCCTTGGCTACCCGCCACCAGCTCGCGTCGATCGAGCCGTCCACGGCTGCGCCATCGCCCACCTTGAAGCGGTATTTCATATCCCAGATGTCCTGGGCGACGGGGTCGAGAACTTGGTCGGCCATGGCGGTTGCCCGGTTTCAAGGACGGCGAGTGTACCGCGAAAGCCTTTACGAGTCGAGAAAATGTTCTTGTTTCGTACCTTTTCGCCCTTCGGCGACCAGCCGCGCCGTGGCGCTCTCGATGGCGGTTTCGAGCCGCGTCTGGAATTCCCGGCGCGGCAGATTGGCCGGAATGGCCGGGAGGAATTCGATGACGATGGTTCCGGGATAGCGGAGGAATTTCCGCCGCGGCCAGTAGAGGCCGGAATTGAGGGCGAAGGGCGTGCAGGCCACGCCCAGCTTGCCATAGAGGGCGGCGGCCCCCGGCTTGTAATCGGGCGGATCGTCGGGGCCGCGCCTGGTCCCTTCCGGCATGATGACGATCTGGCGCCCGGCGGCGATCTCTTCCAGCCCCCGTGCCACCAGATTTCTGAGCGCCGCGGTGCCCGCACTGCGCTCGACCGCGATCATCCGGAACTTGAAGATGAACCAGCCGAAGAACGGGATCCAGGTGAGTTCCTTCTTCAGCACCATGGCGGGATCGTCGAGCAGCGGCAGGATGGCGAAGGTTTCCCAGAAGGACTGGTGCTTGCCGGCAACCAACGCCGCACTTTTGGGAATATGCTCGCGGCCGCGTACCTCCATATCGATGCCGGCGATCGTCCGCAGGAGGAACAGCGATGTCTTGGCCCAGGCCTGCAAGGCCCGGATCGCCCATTTGCGAGGTAGCAGGAAGAACTCCGCCCCCAGCACCAGGAACAGCGCCAGATTGACATAAAAGACGATGTTGAACAGGACCGAGCGCAGGGCGGTCACGGCACATCCCTCAGCATGCGGATCAATGTCATGCGCGAGGTGACCAGGCTGATGAGGGTTGCGGCAAAGGGCACGGTGAGCAGGATGGCGTAGTTCCACAGGGCCGTGCCGGGCGGCGCAAAAATCAGGCTGCGGCTGGCATCGGCGACGCCTCCCGCCCCCGCCGTGCCGGTGAGGCCGAGGAGCAGGAACGTCATCAATCCCAGCGCCACGCCGATCAGCCCACCCCACAGCCCGGTCTTGAGAAAGCGGCCGTCGATCTGGCGCGAGATATAGCCGTCGCGCGCTCCGACGAGATGCAAAACGTCCACCACTTCGCGGTTGGCGTCGAGCACCGTGCGGGTGGCGAAGATCACCATGGCGATGGCCGAGACGCAGATGAGAAACAAGACCGCGAAGGACAGCGTCGAGAGCGCCCTGGCCATGCGGGTGAGCTCCGCTTGCCAGCGCTTGTGGGTATCGAGGCTGGCGCCCTTGACCTTGGCCTTGAGCGCCTCGCCGAGCCCGGCAAGATCGGGCGGCGCCGATTCGTCGATGGTGACGCGGATCAGCCGCGGGATCGGCAGATCGTCGAGATTGCCTTTGCCCAGCCACGGTTCCAGAAGCTTCGCCGCCGCCGCGCGATCGAGCGTCTGGGTCGCCACGATGCCGGGAAACGTCTCGAGCAGCGCTTCCGCCTTGGCAAGCTCGGCCTCGACATCGGCGCCCTGTAGCGGGCGGACCTGCACCGTCACCTCGCGCGACAATCCGCCGGTCCAGTTTTCCACGGCCCGGTCGATGAGGATGAGCGCGCCGATCGCCAGGCAGGCGAGATAGCACATGACCGCCATGGTCACCGTCAGCGACTTGAGCGGTGCCGCTTCCGGCGGCACGATGGGCCCCGGGCGGTATGGTGCCGCCCCGTTCATGCCGCGCGCAATTCGCCGTGTTCGAGATGCATGACCGGCGCCCGGGCCTGGGCGATGAGCTTGGCATCGTGGGTGGCGAGCAACACCGTGGTGCCGAGCCGGTTGAGTTCGACGAAGAGATGCAGGAGCCTGCGGGCGAGTGCGGGATCGACATTGCCGGTGGGCTCGTCGGCGAGCAGCAGTTCCGGCTTGGCGATGACGGCGCGGGCGATGGCGGCGCGCTGCTTCTCGCCGCCCGACAGAACCGGCGGATAGGCATGGGCCTGGTCGGCAAGCCCGACCCAGCTCAGAAGATCCATGACATCGGCCCGGTAGCTTGCCTCGCGCCGGCCGGCGATGCGCAAGGGCAGGGCCACATTGTCGTAGGTGGTGAGATGGTCCAGCAGGCGGAATTCCTGGAAAACAACGCCGATCCGGCGGCGCAGCAGGGCGAGGCCGCCCCGGTCGAGGACCGCCACATCCTCGCCGAACAGGCGGATCAACCCGCGCGACGGCCTGAGCGCCAGAAACAGCAGCCGCAGCAAAGACGTCTTGCCCGCGCCCGAAGGACCGGTCAGGAAGCAGAAGTCGCCCGACTCGAGCCTGAAATTCACATCGCTGAGAATTTCCGGACCCTGTCCATAGCGCAATCCGACGCTTTCCAGACGAAGCAAACCCTGGCTCCTTTTTTCCGTTTCGACCTTTGTGCACAAACCGTCTTAACGCGCCATTAACTGTGTTTGCCGTTAACCTCCTCCCTGCAACAAGCCGAATGTCAGCAGCCCCCGAATCATGATCGTTTCCTGTCCCTCCTGCGCCACGCGCTACGATCTTGCCGCTTCGCATTTCGCCGCGGAGGGCACCATGATCAAATGCGCCGCCTGCGGCCATAGCTGGCTTGAAGGCCGCGCCGTCGAGGTAATCGACGTCTCTCCCAATCGTTTGCCCGCGGTGATCGACCATCGCGGAATGGAGCCGGACCGCGAGGTCCGCCGCTTGGTCGAAGCCTCGCGGGATGCCCATGAAAGCTTTGCCACCAGGCGCGGGGAAAAGCGGGCGCGGCTCAAGCGCTGGGCGGGACTTGCCGCGGCGATCCTGTTGCCTGTCGTTCTCGCCGGCGCCTTTCCCGAATATGTGGTGCGCGCCGCGCCGGCATCGGTACAGGCCTATGAAAAGCTCGGCATCGACGTCAACATCTACGGGCTGGAACTGCGCCATGTCGTGCAACAGCACACGATCGAAGGCGGCACCCGGGTTCTCTCGATCAAGGGCGAAATCGCCAATATCTCCGGGCGCGAGCGCAAAATTCCCTGGATGCGCTTTGCGCTCCGCGACGGCGCCAATGCCGAAGTCTATCGATGGACGCTCGATTCCGGCGCGCGGCCACTGCGGCCGGGCGAAATCACGGCCTTCGTCACCCGCGTCGCCGCCCCGCCCGAGACTGCGAAGAACCTTGAAATTCGCTTTGCCCATGCGGATGAAATCGGCTCAAATGCCGCCCCATGAGTGAACTTTCAATCGACGGCCATCGCATCGCCGTTCTGTTTTCCGGCCAAGACATCGCCGCCCGCGTCGCTGTGCTCGCCAAGGAGATCGCGGCGCGCCGGCCCAATCGCCTGCTGGTCGTGCCGGTGCTCAAGGGCAGCTTCGTCTTCGCCGCCGACCTGATGCGCGCCATGCACCATGCCGGCCTGTCGCCGGAGGTGGATTTCATGATCCTGGCGAGCTACCGCGCCGCGACCACCTCGTCGGGCCGGGTCGAGGTTCTGCGCGATATCGAATCGCCCGTCGCCGGCCGCGATGTGCTGCTGATCGACGATATTCTCGAATCCGGGCGCACGCTCGCCTTCGCCAAGGACCTGATCGCGGCGCGCGGCGCCAGCAGCGTCCTGACCGCCGTGCTACTCGAAAAGCCGGGCCATCTGGCGGCCAATATCAAGGCTGATTTCCGCGGTTTCCTGTGCCCCGACAAATTCGTCGTCGGCTACGGCATGGATATGGCCCATCAGTTCCGCGAACTGCCCTTCGTCGGCCACGTCCTGAGCGCCTGAGGGGCTCAGGCCAGCATGGCGCCGGCGATGAACCCCACTGCGGCGACCAGCGCGCCGAGCATGAAGCCAAAGGCCACGGCGTCAAGGCGCCGGTCGGCCTCGCCCCTGTCGTGGCTTTTCAGGGCCTGGGCAATCGCCGCCTCCGTCGCCTTCTGCAGTTCCAGCCGCGACAGGCGGCCGAGCGGCATTCCGCGCCAGCGAATCATCGGTGTGTCTCGCTTTTAACCATTCCGGCATTGCTTCAAGCAAAGCCCGTGCCAGGGGCATTGGGGCCGGGATTATAACGATAGCGCGATCAGGAGACCGGCAAGGACGAGGGCGGCGAGAATCGGCAACGCGGCAAGCAGGGGTCTGTTTTTGGAGCGCGGCGGTGGATTGTCCGTGGCCCTGCCGCGCTCGCCAGACCAGACGAATTCGAGAGCGGCGTCCCTGTCGGCGTCGGAGGGTTGAAAGGGCTGCGGGCGTGGCGATTCCCTCTCCGTCTCCGCCGGCTCGTGGCGCCGCGGCTCGGGCGTGACCGGCGCGAGCACGTCGAGAAGCCCGGCGGTGACCGAGGCCGAGACGCCCGACGAGGCCGGCGAGGGTGCCGTTTCCTGGCGCCTGTCGAGCATCTGCAATTCGAGATCGATGCGGATTTGCCGGATGAGTTCCGACAGCAAGCCCGGATCGGAGGTGAGCGCCGCCATCAGGGCGGGACGCTCCAGCATATCGCCCGCCCTGGCCGTATCGGCGAGAATGCCGGCGATCAGTTCGATCTGCGCCTTGTCGTGGACCGCCTCGCGGTTGAGGCGTTCGAGCTGGCGGATCGCCCGGGTCAGGCGGGCCCGGCTTTCCGGCGATGAGGGAATTGCTGGCACAGTGGAGACCGCTTTCGGACGCACCCGGCGCCGGCCGCTAGTTGATCGACATATCCTTGCGCACGTCTTCCTTGCGGATATAATTGAGTTGCTGGATGAGTACGTCCTTGATCAGGCCGGCGCCGAGGCGCTTGTTGGCATTGGCGGCGATGCGGTTGCTGAACTCGGCGATATAGGCGGTATCGAGATTAGCGAAGTTGCTGCGGGTATTGTCGAAGACCATCCGGAAGGCCTCGTCGATCAGGAAGGGCGTCGGATCGACCGGCAATTTCTTGACCAGGGCGGTATCGGTGGCGAAGGCCAGCTGAATGATGACATAGCCCTTGATTTCGCCATTGCGGATCACCGGAATGCTGGTCATGCCGGTCTTGACATAGTCGATGCCGCCCACCGCCTCCTCGCCGCCGCCTGCGCCCGGGAGGCCCATGGCACCAAGCGTGCCGCTGGCGGTGAGATAGCTCGAGGCCAGCGCGATGACGGCGGCCCACAGGCCGATGAGAGCGGTCTTGATCATGAGGCGTAGGGCGAAGGCCGCTGCGGCCGACCATAGGTGCCGTCCGAATCGGCCTCGCGGATCGCCGTTACGATCATGCTCGAAACTTCGCGTGTCGCCGCCAGATGGGTTTCGAGCAGGCCGCGGTTTTCGGCGAGCGCCGCCCTGAGCTGCGCCAGCCGGTCGGCGTGCCTATGGCGGATATCGGCATCGCTGCAGGTGCGTCTGGCCCGCAGCAGTTCCAGCATCAGCTGGTTCTTGCGCATCGTATGGACGGCAAGCTGCGCCGGCGGCACCCCGCGCAGTACGGCGGTCTCTTCCACCAGCACCGCCTGCAGCCGGTCGAGCAGATCGGCTATGGCCGCCATCGGATTGCCGTTCGCCTCTTCGGCGGCGGGAACGGCCAGTCGCAGGAAAGGCGCGCGGCGTTGCGGACCGGTCATGAGGAGATCCCGCCCAGCGCCGGCATGAGGAAATAGGGCCAGGCGGTTTGCGATTGCAGGGCCTGGGCCGCCGCCGGCGGACCTTTGAGGCCTTGCTGCGCCACAAGCAGATCGGCGATGCCGATGCCGCCCGATTTGGCGATGGCCGAACTGAACTGATCGGCGGCGAGCGAGCGCCACATGTCGCCGGCCGTGCCGCCGCCGTAAAGGCTGCCGTCGGAGGCGGGCATCATCGACTCAAGCACGGTGCGCAGGAATACCGCCTCGAAGCCGCGATAGGCCTCAGCCGCCGGTGTGGCCGTTTGGCCGGGGGGTCCCATCAATCCCCGGCCGGGCCAGGCCGAAGCCAGCGCCGCGTCGAAGTCCGCCGTGGCGAATTCAACGCCCGTGCCGCCCAGAAGCGCCGCGGCGCGCTGCTGCCGCGCCGGATCGGCCGCCTTGATGACATCGAGAATGAGATCGGAGCCGATGGCGATCGACATGGAATTACTCCGGTTTTCCGCCAGTTTCGGCGGTGAGTCTTGCGGCGGGCTTACCGCTTCCTGCCGCCGATCCGGTCGATCAGCTCGGCCAAGGCCGCGGCGGCGTCGTGCTTGCGCGCCGCGGCTTCGGCGGCGGCCACCAGTTTCTCGCCGCCCTTGAGCCGCAAATTATCGCGCTGCAACTGTTTTTCGCCGCGCGCGATGGCCGCATCGGCACTCTGGCCCTGCGCCGCAAGCCGGCTGAGGCGCCGCGTCATCTGCTCGGTGAACAGGCCGTGCAGCGGCGTGCCGGCATTGAGCGAGGCGGCGGTCTCCTCGCTTGCCGCGGCAATGGCGGCGCGCTCGGCCTTGCTCCGGGCCAGGCGGATTTCGGCGATCTTTTTCATTTCCTCGCAGACGGTCCTGAGCCGCGCGAGCCGCGCCCGGCGTTTGTCCATGCCGCTACACTCCCGACAGCCAGGCGGAATAATCCTGCAGAAAGACGCCGAGACCGTCGCCGATGGTGAAATAGACGAGCAGCAGGCCGCCGGCCGCCACCACGCCCAGCGAGGCGAAATAGACCGATATCTGGGGTGTGAATTTGTTGGCCAGGCCGATGGCCAGGTTGACCACCACCGCATAGGCGACGAATGGACCGCACAGCCTGAGCGCCAGCAGAAACGCATCGCCGGTCTTGTCGAGCAGCTGCTCCAGGTACCATCCGATATCGAAGCCCGCCTGCACCGGCAGGGCGTCGTAGGAGGCGATCAGGGCGCGGAACAATTCCCAATGCAGGTCGGCGAGGATGATCAGCATGGTGGCCGACAGCGACACGAAGGAGGTGATCGCCGGCAGCGGTTCCGCGTCGTCGATGGGAACGCCCGGCGTCGATGCCAACCCCGCCGCGTTGGCGATGAAGGTGGCGGCGAATTGCAGAGCGAGCAGATAGGTACGGCTGATCAGTCCGATGAGGACGCCGGTGAATATCTCGCCCAGCAGCAGGAGCGGCCGCATCGAATCCGCAACCCCGGCCAGCGCGGCGCTCACCCGGCCGGCCACCAGCGGCATCAGCGACAGCGATATTGCCCCCGCCACCAGCAGCCTTATCTGCATCGGAATTCGCACGCTGCCGAAGCCCGGCACCAGCATCAGGCAGGCGCCGATGCGGCAGAACACCGCGAAGGCGGCGAACACGAAGCTGGCGAGTTCCGCCGTCATGAAATCGCGCCGATCGGATCGACCTTGAGTCCGCGGGCGATTTCGACATGCGACAGAACCGCCAGATTGGGAAACAGCCGGTCGACGATCATCCGCACATAGGGCCTGGCATCGGGAACCGTGACCAGGGCGAAGGAGAGGCCCTTGTCCATGTGCGGCTTGATCGCCTTGGCCGCCTCGGCGGCGAATTGCTCGATGGCGCGCGGATCGATGTCGAATTCGGCGACGTCGCCCTTGCCGTCGCGCTTGAGACTCTGATGGAAGGTTAGATCCCAGCGGTTTCCGAGGCGCAGCACGCGCAACGCCCCGTCCTGGGCGAGGTCGCCGCAGATCTGCTGAGCGATGCGCATGCGCACATGCTCGACGATGGCCTCGGGCTTGCGCACATGCGGCGCGATTTCGGAGACGGCTTCGAGGATCAAGTGCAGATTGCGGATCGACACGCGCTCCGCCAGCAGCAGCTTGAGCACCGCCTGAAGCGCCGAGAACGACAAGAGCGACGGGCAGGTTTCGTCGAGGAGCCGTTTGTATTCCGGTTCCAGCCGGTCCATCAGCGAGCGCATGTCGCGATAGGAGAGGAGATGGGCGAGATTGTTGCGCACCACTTCGCTCAGATGCGTCAGCATCACCGACATGTTGTCGACGGGCGCGAAGCCGGCCCGGCGCAATTCGCCGCTGAACATTTCCGGCACCCACAGGGCTTCCATGCCGAAGGCCGGCTCGCGGGTCTCGTCGGCGGGGATGTCGGGCCGCTCGCGGCCGCCGAGAATCACCATGACGTCGCCGATGCGCAGCTCCGCCGCCGCCACCACGGTGCCGTGAATCTTGATGCTGTATGATTTGGGCGGGATCGACAGATCGTCCGAAAGTTTGATCTCCGGCACCACGAATCCGTAGGTCTGCGCGAATTTGCGCCGCATCTTCGCCACCCGGCCGGCCAGTTCGCCGTGCGCCATCAGCATCGCCGAGGCGAGCTGCTTGCCGAGGCAGAGTTCGATTTCGGTGGTCTTGAGGAATTCCCGGACCGAATTGCGCTCGTCGTCCTGCTTCTGTTTTTCGATCTGCAAGACTTGCGAGTCGGCGTCCGCCTTGCGCCTGGCCCGCTCGCGCGGAATGACGAAGGCGGCCGCTGCCATGCCACCGCCGAGGAGGCCGAACGGCACGAAGGGCAGGCCCGGCATGAAGGCAAGAATGAACAGCGCCACCGCGGCGACCGAGAGCGCCTGCGGATAATTGCCGAGCTGGCCGATCACCGCCCGTTCGACCGATCCCTTGTTGCCGCCCTTGGCGACCAGCAAGCCGGCCGCCAGCGACACGATGAGGGCCGGTATCTGGGTGACCAGGCCGTCGCCCACCGACAGTTTGGTATAAACGTCGGCGGAACCCGCCAGGTCCATGCCGTGCCGGGTGACGCCGATGACGATGCCGCCGAAGATATTGACCGCGGTGATGATCATGCCGGCGATGGCGTCGCCGCGCACGAATTTCGAGGCGCCGTCCATGGAGCCGAAGAAGGCGCTTTCCTGTTCGAGCTCGAGCCGCCGCCGCCTGGCCTCGCGGTCGTCGATGAGGCCGGCCGACAGGTCGGCGTCGATGGCCATCTGCTTGCCGGGAATGGCATCGAGGGTGAACCTGGCGCCGACCTCGGCGATGCGCGTCGCGCCCTTGGTGATCACCAGGAAATTGACGGTGATCAGAATGAGAAAGACGATGATGCCGATGACGAAATCGCCGCTCATGACGAAGCGCGAAAAGCCGCCCACCACGTGGCCGGCCGCGTTGTAGCCTTCATTGCCCTTGGAGAGGATGAGCCTTGTGGTGGCGACGTTGAGCGACAGCCTGAGCAGCGTGGCGATCAGCAACACGGTGGGAAAGGCCGAGAAATCCAGGGGCTTGTCGATCCACAGGGCGACCATCAAAATCAGCACCGAAAGCGCGATGGAGAAGGCGAGCCCGATGTCGATGAGCCCCGCCGGCAGCGGCAAGAACAGGGCGGTGAGGATGATGACGACGGCGACAGCGAAGCCCACGTCGCGGCCGGAGTTGCTCCCTACCGCCGGCAATGCGGCTGCGGCCTCGGCCATGTGCGATCTCCCGCCGACTCGTCAGAAACCGGTTTCGATGCGCCCGTAGACCAGCTCGGTGAACGAGTAGATCTGCGAGCCGATCATCGGCGCCATCAGTGCCATGACCGCGAAAATCGCCAGAATCTTGGGCACGAAGGTGAGGG
>JANMQL010000438.1:0-7628 GCA_031370475.1 Hyphomicrobiales bacterium
CTGGCCCACCTCGCGCACGATGCCGGCCCCCTCATGGCCCATGATGGCCGGGAAAATTCCCTCGGGATCGGCGCCGGAAATGGTGAATTCGTCCGTGTGACAGATGCCGGTGGCCTTGATCTCGACCAGCACCTCGCCCTCTTTCGGGCCTTGCAGTTCGACCTCGACGATTTCCAAGGGTTTCGCCTTCTCGAAGGCGACGGCGGCGCGGGTCTTCATGGAATTTCTCTATGTCCCCCGACATCGGCCGTATAACCGGCGTGTCGGGAGCGAGACTGTCATCCGCCACCAAGTTTGGCAAGAGCGTCACGTCTCGTAATGCTGCTCCACCAGGCGGTTGAGGAGGCGCACGCCCCAGCCGGGGCCCCAGCTCTGGTTGATGGCGCTCTTGATGCCGTCCATGGCGGTTCCCGCCACATCGAGATGGGCCCAGGGCACATTGTTGACGAAGCGCTGGAGGAATTGCGCCGCGGTGATGGAGCCGGCATTGCGGCCGCCGATATTCTTCATATCCGCCACATCGTGGTCGATCAGCTTGTCGTATTCGGGGGCAAGCGGCATGCGCCAGACCTTCTCGCCGGTGGCGAGGCCGGCTTCGGCGAGGCGCTGGGCGAGCTCATCGTTGTTGGAGAAGAGGCCGGCGTGCTCCTTGCCGAGCGCCACCAGGATGGCGCCGGTCAAGGTTGCCAGATCGATCATGAATTTCGGCTTGAAGCGGTGCTGCACGTACCACAGCACGTCGGCCAGCACGAGGCGGCCTTCGGCATCGGTGTTGAGCACGGCGATGGTCTGGCCCGACATGGAGGTGACCACATCGCCCGGCCGCTGGGCGTTGCCGTCGACCATGTTCTCGACAATGCCGATAACACCCACGGCATTGACCCTGGCCTTGCGCCTGGCCAGCGCCAGCATGAGGCCGGTGACGCAAGCCGCACCGCCCATGTCGCCCTTCATGTCTTCCATGCCTTGGGCCGGCTTGATCGAAATACCGCCGGTGTCGAAGGTAACACCCTTGCCGATGAAGGCCACGGGCTTCTCGCCCTTCTTGCCGCCGTTCCAGCGCATCACCACCAGGCGGGCTTCGTGGCTTGAACCTTGTGCGACGCCGAGGAGCGCGCCCATGCCCAGCTTCTTCATCTGGGCCGGCGTGAAGATCTCGACCTTGAGGCCGCGGCGGGCGAGCTGCTTTACACGCGATGCGAATTCGATGGGGAACAAACGATTGGCCGGCTCATTGACCAGATCGCGGGCCAGATGCACGCCCTCGGCGATGGCGGCAAAGGGCGCATGGGCTTTCCGGGCGGCGTTGGCCTGGGCGGTGTGGATGGCCAGCGCGGCCAGGCCATTGGGCTTGTCTTTCTTCTTGGTCTTGTAGCGGTCGAAACTATAGACGCGCAGCGCCGCACCGGAAGCGATGAGGGCCGCGGCCTCGGCCGGTTTGAGCTTGGGCTTGCCGGGCAGTTCGGCGGCGATCGCCGCCACTTTCACCTTCAGGGATTGCAGGGTTCCGGCAATGGCGCCGCCCAGCATTTCGACATCGCGGGCGGTGAGGAGATCGGGATTGCCGAGACCGAAGACAACGGCGCGGTTCAATTTGCCCGGCGCCACGATATCGAGCGAACTGTCGCGCTTGGCCTCGAATTTCGCGGCCCTGATGGCCTTGGCGATATGACCGCCGGTTGCGGCATCGGCGGCGGCGGCGCGGCCCGATAGACTGCCGCCTTCGGCGGCGAAAATCACAACGACGCCAGAACGGGGCAGTGCTGTGCCGGAAAAGTCGATTTTCATGGGGAATCCATTGTTCTGAAGAAGCCGTTCCCATAGCGGGTTCGAGCCGGGGGTTCAACCCGAAGCGGCACCACCGTCAATTGAATTCGCAGCTTCCGGCGGGCGGTGAATCCGGTTAAGAAAGCGCAAAGTCCTGTGAAAGAGCGGCGGTGGCGTGAGGAAAGCGGGTGGACCGGATTGGCGCGAACGCCGCTTGCGGGGCAAGGTTTCCCGCGGGAGCATTTTGGCATGCCTGGCCGTGGCAAGCGGTCTCGCCGTTCCGGCGCTCGCGGCGGTGACGGCGAGCGATCCCACGCCGCCCAAATTCATCAAGCCGCTGCTCAAGGAGCCGCCACCGGGCACCCGCGTCTATGTGTTTGCCACCCGCATCGAATATGACGGCAAGCGCCAGATCGCCACGGCGACGGGCCTGGTGCGCATCACCTATGGCCCCTACACGTTGACCGCCAGCAAGGTCGTCTACGACAAGGCCCATGACCGGCTGACCGCCAATGGTTCGGTGGAGTTCCGCGAGCCCAACGGCAATGTGCTGCAGGCGGCGATGGTGGAGCTCAACAACAAGTTCAAGGAAGGCTTCGCCCGGCATCTGCGGGCGCTGCTCACCAACGACGTGACCATTACCGCGGATTATGCCCGGCGATATGCCAACGGCATTACGGTTTACGAGCGGACGACCTATACGGCCTGCAAGACCTGCGTGGATGAAGGCGGAACGCCGATCTGGCAGATCGTTTCCGGCGAGACAATCCACGATGAAAACACCAGGACGCTCATCCACAAGAATGCCAGGCTCGAGATCGCCGGGGTGCCGGTGGCGTGGTTTCCCTATCTCGAGCATCCCGACCCCTCGGTGAAGCGGCGCACCGGCTTTCTCATTCCGCAGATCAAGGGGGCCAACGCCTTCGGTCTCGGACTGGTGACGCCCTATTTCTGGGAGGTGGCGCCCAACGCCGACCTGACACTTAAGCCGATGTGGACCACCAAGCAGGGACCGGTCGCCGATGCGGAATGGCGGCACCGGCTGGCGAACGGCATCTACAATATTCATGGCTACGGCGTGCACCAGAGCACGCCCGACGCACCGCCTAATGACGAAAACTGGCGGGGGGCCCTGACCTCGACGGGCCAATTCAGCCTCGACAATGACTGGTCGTGGGGCTGGGACGGAATGTTGACCTCGGACAAGACCTTCCTGCGGCGCTACAATTTCGACGACCGCGACATGGCGACAAGCCGGCTCTATGCCGCGCGAATGTCGGACCGGAACTATATTTCGGCCCAGGCGATCTATTTCCAGACACTGCTGACCGACGAGAGCCAGGACAAGATCCCCTATGCGCTGCCCTATGTGCAGAGCAATTATGTGTTCGGCGAGCCGGTGTTCGGCGGCGAACTGGCCCTCGATTCGAGCGCCTATTCGCTGACCCGCGAAGATGCCGGCTCGCCCTTCGCCGGCATCGATCACGGCACTTCGCAGAGCCGCGCCGTCACCGATCTCACCTGGCAGCGGCAGACGATCAGCGGACCGGGCCTGGTGGTGACGCCCTTCGCCCGGCTGCGCGGCGATATCTACATGGCGGACAACCTGCCCGGCGCCGCCGATAGCCAGGAGACGACCGGGCGTATTCTGCCCGCGGCCGGACTCGACATGCGCTGGCCGCTGCTGTCGGTGCAGGATTCCGGTCAGAGCATCCTGACGCCGGTGGCCCAGATTATTGCCGCAACCGACGAGACCGGCCGGGCATCGATCGGCAACGAGGATGCCATCACTCTTAATTTCGATACCAGCAGCCTGTTCTTGCAGGACCGCTTCACCGGCCTCGACCGCTATGAGGGCGGCACCAGGGCCAATGCCGGAATCGTCTATGGTTTCACCGGCGACAATGGCGGCTTCGCCCGGGCGAGTTTCGGAGAGTCCTTCCATATTGCCGGCCAGAACAGTTTTGCGGCGGGCTCGGGGCTCGACGGCACGGCTTCCGATCTGGTGGGGGCGGTGGCGGCGCAGCCGTGGGAGAACCTCCGCTTCACCTATCAAACACGGGCGGAAGAGGACCTCTCCGCCGTGCACGTGCAGGAAGCCTCCTTGAGCCTCACTTTCGACAGGATTGCGGGCTCTTTGAGCTACGCCAATCTGGATGCCGAACCCGCCGCCGGCCGGGACAAGCAAGAGGAGCAGCTCTGGGGCGACGCCAGCTACCGGCTCACCGAGGCCTGGAGTCTGTTCGGCGGTTTGCGCTACGATCTACAGAGCGACCTTTTCATGGACAAATCCCTAGGGATCGGCTTCGAATGCGACTGCCTTACCGCCAAGCTCGCCTATTCCGAGAGCCGGACGAGCAATCCGGACGATCCGGTCGACCGGTCGATCATGCTGAGCGTCGAATTGCGCACGCTTGGCGGCACCAGCGTGAGCACCGGCTTCTGAGCAACATCATGCCGCGCCTCGCCATTGTCATCTTCTGCCTGGCCCTCCTGTTCACGGCCGGCGTTCCCGTTGCGGCCCAGGCCGGAAGCCAGGGCGTGATCGCCATCGTCAACGACCGGCCGATCACCGGATACGATGTCGACCAACGCCTCAAGCTGATGAAACTTCTGGGCGCCGCGGCCGGCCGCAAGGAGGCGCTGCAGTCGCTGATCGACGAGGTGATCAAGCTCGATGCGGCGCGCAAATACAAATTCGAAGCGGCCGACGCGCAGATCCAGCAGCAGATCGAGCGCATGGCCAAGGGCATGGGGACGGATGGCGCCGGCCTCGATGTCAGGCTGAAACAACAAGGCATCGCCAGCGCTTCGTTCCGGCAATATATCGCCGCGCAGATCGGTTTCAGCCGCATGGTGAGCAGCAAATACCGGACCAACACCGACGTCAAACCGGAAGACGTGGCGCGCAAGCGGGCCGAGATCGAGCGCGATGTGAAGAAACGCCTGGCGGAAATTCAGCGCGATCCGCGGATGAAGCCGGTCACCGTCTACACCCTCCAGCAGATCGATTTGCCGATCGAGAACGCCGGTGACGCCATGTCCGAGCAACTGATGCAGGCGCGGGCCGTCGAGGCGGTGCAATTCATCCAGCGCTACAAGGGCTGCAACAGCGCCAAGGCGGCGGCCGAAGGCATTTTCAACGTCAAGGTCGGGAAACTCATCGAGGCGGACGCCGCCAAACTGCCGAAGCAGTTAAAAGCGACGCTCGACAAGGTGGGCGCCGGCAAGGCCATAGGCCCGGTGCGCGGCAAGAACAGCATTCAGGTGATCGGATTTTGCGGCGTGCGCACGCTGACGCCGCCCAAGCCGAAATTCGAGATGCCGAACGACGAGCAGGTGGCAAACGCGCTCAGCAACGAGAAATTCGCCGAATACGAGGACAAATACATCAAGGAGCTGCGGCAGACCGCCTATATCGAATACAAAGACAGCAGCTATTCGCAATGACGGCGCCCGCGGCAATCGCACTGACGGCGGGAGAGCCCGCGGGCATCGGTCCTGAAATCACCGCCAAGGCCTGGAATGCGCTGCGGGGCGAGCCGGGCGCGGCTTTCTTTCTCATCGGTGACGCGGACTATCTGCAGGCCCGCGCCACCGCGGCAGACATCGCCATTTCCGTGACGCGGATCGCCGCGCCGCGGGAGGCAAGGGGAATTTTTGCCGGCGCCCTGCCGGTGCTGCACCGCCCGCTCAAGCATCACCCCGCCCCCGGCCATATCGACCATGGCAACGCGGCGGCGGTTATCGCCGTCATCGACGCGGCAGCGGAATTCGCCTTGGCGGGAGCGGCAGCGGCCATGGTCACCAACCCAATCCAAAAGGAAAGCCTTTATTCGGCGGGGTTCGCGCATCGGGGGCACACCGATTATCTCGCCCACTTGGCCCGGGCGCGCGGCCATCAAGCAACCGACGTGATGATGCTGGTGGCCGGGGATCTGCGTACCGTACCGGTCACGGTTCACATTGCGCTGGCCGAGGTGCCGGGGGCGCTGACCCGGGAGACGATCGTGGCGCAAGCGGAAATCGTGGCGCGCGATCTCAAGCGTTATTTCGGCATCGCCGCGCCGCGCCTGGCCGCGACCGGTCTCAATCCCCATGCCGGGGAAGGCGGCGCCATGGGCCGGGAGGAACAGGAGATCATCGTCCCGGCGCTGCGCGAGCTGGAAGCGCGCGGCCTCGTCGTGGCCGGCCCCCTTCCGGCCGACACGGCCTTCCATGAGGACGCCCGGGCCCGCTACGACGCGATATTGTGCATGTATCACGATCAGGCGCTGATCCCGGTCAAGACCCTGGATTTCCACGGCGGTGTCAACGTGACACTCGGCCTGCCCTTCATCCGCACTTCGCCCGATCACGGCACGGCGCTGGGGATCGCCGGCAGCGGCAAGGCCAATCCGCAGAGCCTGATCGCGGCAATCCGGCTGGCCGCCCAAATGGCGCGCCATGGCGGGCACTGACGACGGTCTGCCGCCGCTGCGCGAGGTGATCGCGCGGCTCGATTTGGCGGCGAAGAAAAGTCTCGGCCAGAATTTTCTGTTCGATCTCAACCTCACCCGCCGCATCGCCCGCGCCGCGATGCCGCTGGCGGGATTCACCATCGTCGAAGTGGGACCGGGGCCCGGCGGCTTGACGCGAGCGCTCTTGATGGAGGGTGCGACACGGGTGATTGCCATCGAGCGCGACGCCAGAGTGCTGCCGGCGCTCGCCGACATCGCGGCGGCCTATCCGGGGCGGCTGAGCGTCGTCGCAGGCGACGCGCTGGCCATGGACTGGCGGAAGCTCGCCGCCGGCCCGGCCAAGATCATCGCCAATCTGCCTTATAACATCGCTACGCCGCTGCTGACCGGCTGGCTGACGGAAGGGGAATGGCCGCCGTGGTATGCCTCGCTCATCCTGATGTTCCAGAAGGAAGTGGCGAACCGCATTGCCGCCGCGCCGGGATCGAAGGACTACGGCCGCCTCACGGTTCTGTGCCAATGGCGCTGCGAAGTGCGCAAGCTGTTCGACGTCAACCGCGCCGCCTTCACGCCGGCGCCCAAGGTGACATCGAGCATCGTGCAATTGGCGCCGCGCGCGGCGCCCTCGCCCGCTTGCGACGTCAAGACGCTCGAGCGGGTCACGGCGGCGGGTTTCGGCCAGCGCCGCAAGATGCTGAGGTCGAGTCTCAAGACACTGGTCGCGGCGCCCGAGGCGCTTCTGGAAAAAGCCGGCATCGACGGGACGCTGCGCGCCGAGGAGGTGCCGGTGGCCGGTTTCGCAAGATTGGCGGCATTGCTGGAAGCTTAGAGTTTTTTAGTCAGCTCACGGACGAATTCGGTGATGCCGGTGCGGCGGCGGCGCTTGAGACGCTCGGCGGCGAGGATCGCCACGATCTGGGCGCCGGCCTGCTCGAGATCGTCGTTGACCACGACATAATCGTATTCCGGCCAGTGGCTGATCTCGCGCGAGGCTTCCGCCATGCGCTTGGCGACGACGCTGGCCGAATCCTGGGCCCGCCGGATCAGGCGGTCGCGCAGTTCCTCGGCCGAGGGCGGCAGAATGAAGATGCGGACGAGATCGTCCTTCATGACCTGGGCCAATTGCTGGGTGCCCTGCCAGTCGATGTCGAACATGATGTCGCGGCCCGTGGCGACGGCGTCCTCGACGGGCTTCCTCGGTGTGCCGTAGAAATTGCCGAACACCTCGGCCCATTCGAGAAGTTCGCCGGCATCGCGCATCGCGGCGAATTTCTGCTTGGAGATGAAATGATAATCCTTGCCGCCGGTCTCGCCGGGACGGGGGTTGCGGGTCGTCACCGATACCGAAAGGGCGATATTGGGATCGGACGCAAGCAGGCGGCGCGACAGGGTGGTCTTGCC
>JANMQL010000011.1:0-3602 GCA_031370475.1 Hyphomicrobiales bacterium
CCCAGGTATCGTTGGTCCAGTTGCCGAGGAATTTCTTGCCCAGCGCCTGCCTGGCGCAATCGCGCCATTCGGCCAGCGGAAACAGAGTGTGATCCACCTGGCCGTAGATGAAGGGATAGGCATAGGATTGCCAGTCGAGCGGCTTGGTGATGTTCTCCTGCGCCGCCGGTTGCTTGACCATGCGGGCCGCCCAGTCGAGACTGCCTTGCGCCGGCTTGGCCTTGACGCCGGGCTGGACGCTCTCCAGCGCCTTCTCCGCCACATAATAGCCGGAACGCTGACGCGCCATCAGGTAGCCGTCGTCGAGCAGCCCCTGATAGGCGAGCACCACGGTGTTGCGGGAGACGCCGAGGCTCTTCGCCATCTTGCGGGTCGAGGGGATGGGCTCCGCGCGCGCCAATTGCCCGTCGAGAATGGCCGACACCAGCGCCTCGCGGATCTGCGTCTGCAGGCTCGAATATTCGCTGCGGCGGATATGGACGAGCCAGTCGCGCAAAGCTTTGGTCCCTGTGAATAAGCTCTCTGGACCTATGATAGGGCCAAGCCCTCCCGTAAGGTAGCCGGGAATCGTCGCATCATGGACCGAGATGACCGAGCCCGCCGTCGATACCTCGCCCAAAACCTGGGACCAGGTGAAGACCACCACCTGCTACATGTGCGCCTGCCGCTGCGGGATCAAAGTCTATCTCAAGGACGGCACCGTCAAATACATCGAAGGCAACCGCGATCACCCGGTCAACAAGGGCGTGATCTGCGGCAAGGGCGCCTCCGGCATCATGCAGCATTATTCGCCGGCCAGGCTTTCCAAACCGCTGATCCGGGTAGGCGAGAGGGGCTCCGGCGAATTCCGCGAGATCGAATGGGAAGAGGCGCTTCGCACCGCTACGCTTTGGCTTTCCGAGGTGCGCAATACGGACCCGAAGAAACTCGCCTTCTTCACCGGCCGCGATCAGAGCCAGGCCTTGACCGGCTGGTGGGCGGCGCAATTCGGCACCCCCAATTATGCCGCCCATGGCGGCTTCTGCTCGGTCAACATGGCCGCCGCCGGGCTTTACACCTTCGGCGGCTCGTTCTGGGAATTCGGCGAGCCCGACTGGAAGCACACCAAATATTTCCTGCTCTTCGGCGTCGCCGAGGATCACGCCTCCAATCCGCTCAAGACCGGATTGGGCAAGCTCAAGGGCAGGGGCGCCAAGATCGTCTCGGTCAATCCGGTGCGCACCGGCTATTCGGCCATCGCCGATGAATGGATCGGCATCCGCCCCGGCACCGACGGCCTGTTCGCCGCCGCCCTGATCCATGAATTGCTGGCCGCCCAGAAGATCGATGCCGAATATCTCTCGCGCTACACCAACGCCCCCTGGCTGGTGATCGAGAATGCCGGCGGCCCCGATGATGGCCTCTTCGCCCGCAATGAGCAGGGCGCCACACTCGTCTGGGACGCGCACTCGGAATCCCCCATGCCGGCACTCTCGCCCGATGCGCTGCCCAAGCTCATGGGTCGCTTCAAATTGCCCGACGGCCGCCGTGCTGTCACCAGCTTCCAGTTGATCGCCGAACGCTTTCTCTCTCCCGATCATGCGCCGGACAGCGTGGCGGAGCGCTGCGGTGTCCCCGCCACGACCATCCGCCGCATCGCCGCCGAATTGGCGCATACCGCCTTCGAGCAGCAGATCGAGCTCGATATTCCGTGGACGGATTATGCCGGCCGCCGCCACGACAAGATGCTGGGCCGCCCGGTCTCCATGCACGCCATGCGCGGCATCTCGGCCCATGCCAACGGCTTCCACACCTGCCGCATCATCCACCTGTTGCAGATCATCCTTGGTACCATCGATGTGCCGGGCGGCTTCCGCTACAAGGCGCCGTTCCCGAAGCCGGCGCCGCCCGGCGTCAAGCCCGCGGGAAAGCCCGGCCAGGTCAATCCCAACACGCCGCTGCCCGGCCCGCCGCTCGGCTTCGTTGCCGGACCCGAGGACTTGCTCGTCGATGACGAGGGCCGGCCCCAGCGCATCGACAAGGCCTATTCCTGGGAAGCGCCCATGGCCGCCCACGGCCTCATGCACATGGTGATCGCCAATGCCGCCAAGCGCGATCCCTACGGCATCGACGTGCTGTTTCTCTATATGGCCAATATGAGCTGGAACTCGGCCATGAATGTGCCGGACACGCTCGGTTATCTGACGGCCAAGGACGCGGCGACCGGCGAATATGTGATCCCGAAAATCATCTATTCCGACGCCTATGCCTCGGAGATGGTGCACTACGCCGATCTCATCCTGCCCGACACCACCTATCTCGAACGCTGGGACTGCATCTCGCTCCTCGACCGCCCGATCTCCGAGGCCGATGGCCCCGCCGATTCGATTCGCCAGCCGGTGGTCGAGCCGGACCGCGATGTCCGCGCCTTCCAGACCGTGCTGCTCGATCTCGGCGCCAGGCTCGGCCTGCCCGGCATGACCCGCACCGACGGCATGCCTCGCTATCCCGGCGGCTATCCCGATTACATCATCCATCACGAGCGTGCTCCGGGCCTCGGCCCGCTCGCCGGTTTTCGTGGGCCCCATGGCAAGGCGCAAGGCCGCGGCGCGCCCAATCCCGAACAATTGCAGCATTACATCGACAATGGCTGCTACTGGTATTACGAGCTCCCCGACCACATGAAATACTACCGCCATGTGAACTGGGACTATCTCGACTGGGCCACCTTCTTCGGCTTCCTCGCCAGGCCCGAGCCCATCATCCACCAGCTCTATAGCGAGCCTTTGCAGAAATTCCGCCTCGCCGCCCGCGGCCACGGGAAAATTATTCCGCCGACGGAGCATCGCGCCCGCATCGAGCGCCACTTCGATCCCGTGCCCTTCTGGTATCCGCCTTTCGAGGGCGAACTGGTGAAAGAAGCGGATTTCCCGATGCACGCCATCACCCAGCGCCCCATGGCCAAGTATCATTCCTGGGGCTCGCAGAACGCCTGGCTCCGCCAGATCCTTGGCCGCAACTGGCTCTATATGCACCGTTCCCGCGCCGCGGAACTGGCAATTGCCGATGGCGATTGGGTAAACGTCACATCCCACCACGGCCGCATCCGCGTCCAGGCCAAGCTGATGGACGGCGTCAATCCCGATACCGTGTGGACCTGGAATGCCATCGGCAAACGCTCCGGCGCCTGGAACCTCGCCCCCGATGCCCCAGAAGCCAAAAAAGGATTCCTGCTCAACCACTTGATCAGCGATCTTCTCCCAGAACGCGAAGGCGGCTACCGCTATTCAAACAGCGACCCCGTGACGGGACAGGCGGCGTGGTATGATTTGAAAGTGCGAGTGGAAAAGGCGCTGGATCAGAGCGACGAAAGCGCCCCACAATTCCCAACCCTTTCTTCTCCCGCCCTTCTTGAGGGAGAAGGTGCCCGAAGGGCGGATGAGGGACCACGCGCGAGCTCGTCAACATCATGACCACCCTCCCAACCACAACCACCAAAAAACTAGGCCTCGTCATCGATCTCGACACCTGCGTCGGCTGCCAGGCCTGCGCGACTTCCTGCAAGGAGTGGAACAACGGCGGCTATTCGGCCCCGCTCACCGACCAGGACCCGTACGGCGCCG
>JANMQL010000047.1:0-20334 GCA_031370475.1 Hyphomicrobiales bacterium
GTTTTCGTTCCAGGACGACGACGAGCAATGGCTGAGCCTGCGCTATGACCTGACAGCACCTCTCGCCCGCTATGTCGCCGAAAACCAGCAGTCATTGCCGATGCCCTATCGGAGCTACCGCCAGGGCTGGGTGTTCCGCAATGAAAAGCCGGGACCGGGCCGCTTCCGCCAGTTCATGCAGTTCGACGCCGATACGGTGGGGAGTGCAAGCCCCGCCGCCGACGCCGAAGTCTGCATGATGGCGGCCGATACGATGGAGGCGTTGGGGATTGAGCGCGGGCAGTATGTGTTGAAGGTGAACAATCGCAATTTTCATGCCGGCTTTCTTGAAGCTAACAACATTCCTCAGACGGCTCAATCAACATGGCTGCGAGCAATCGACAAACGTGACCGGGTTGGCGATGAGGGAGTTAGGCTTCTTCTTGGCAAAGGGCGCGAGGATGACTCGGGGGACTTCACGCCAGGAGCGGGACTAAGCGAGGAACAAATAGAAAAGAGCCTAACGTTTGTGTCGTCGCCAGTGCTGACCTCAAGTTATGTCGAGGGCAGTGCCACGGGTGCAGAGGGAGAGCGAAATCTTCGCGAGATTTTGTCGCTTTGCAGGACCGCGGGATATGGAGAGGATCGCATCAAGTATGAGCCCTCCGTCGTCCGCGGCCTCGAATATTACACCGGCCCCGTCTTCGAATGCGAATTGCTGATGGAGACGAAGGACGAGGACGGACGGCCCGTGCGCTTTGGCTCGGTCGGCGGTGGCGGGCGCTATGACGATCTCGTCGCCCGCTTCACGGGGCAGGCGGTTCCGGCCACCGGTTACTCCCTCGGCGTGTCGCGGCTCTATTCGGCATTGAAGCTCGTTGGCAAGGCGGAGGAATCCGCGACGATCGCGCCCGTCGTCGTGCTGGTGATGGATAAGGAGCGGCTCGGCGATTACCAGAAGATGGTCATGCAGCTCCGCGCCGCCGGCATCCGCGCCGAAATGTATGTCGGCACCTCCGGCATGAAGGCGCAGATGAAATATGCCGACAAGCGCGGGTCGCCCCTCGTCGTCATCCAGGGCGGCGACGAGAAGGCCAGGGGCGAAGTGCAGATCAAGGATTTGCGGCTCGGCGCCGAACTCGCCGCCACTATCACCACGCACGAGGAATATGCCGGCCAGCGCCTGGCGCAGTTTTCGGTGAAGGAGGGGGAACTCGTCGCGGCGGTGAAGAAGGTGCTGGAGAAAAGATGAAACCCGCTCTTGCATTGCCCTTCCCCCCTCGCGGGGGAAGGTGGCGCGAAGCGCCGGATGAGGGGGCGGTTCAGTATCTCCGGTGCACGGCGCGACTCGCTGAGCCGGCCCCCTCATTCGTCTCGCGCCTGCGGCGCGATCCACCTTCCCCCGCGAGGGGGGAAGGGGAATATTCAAATGCCCGGTAAATCGAAGCCTGAGCGCGAGGCGCTGGAGGGGCAGAATGCGGCCATCATGGCGGTGTTCGAGCGCGCCGGATTCGATCATATCGCGCCCGACATTATCCAGCCGGCCGACATCTTTCTCGAACGCTCCGGCGAGGACATCCGTGCACGGACTTTCGTGTTCACCGATCCCTCCGGCGCCGAATTATGCCTGCGTCCCGATTTGACGGTTCCCGCCTGCCGCTATCATCTGAGCCATGCGAAGAACCCCGGAGCGGAAGCGCGCTATTGTTATCTGGGGCCCGCCTTCCGCTTTCCCGACGAACGCTTGAGCCCGCAGGAATTCGCCCAGGCCGGGCTTGAGTGGTTCGCCGCGCCCGACCCGGTGGCGGCGGAAGCGCGCATCCTGAAACTCACCATCGCGGCGCTGGAGGCGGCGGGCCTCACCCGCTTCAAGGTGACGCTCGGCGATCTCGGCCTGTTCGCGGCCCTGCTCGAGGATACCGACATGCCGGAACGCTGGCGGCGCCGATTGCGCCACCATTTCTGGCGGCCCCACGCTTTCCGCGATCTGCTCGAGGGATTCACCGCCGGCCGCGCCGCCAAGCGCAGCAGCATTTCCGATATTGTCGACCGCATCGGCGGCGGCGCCGAGCGCATCGTGGAAGAGACACTCAGCACACGGAATATCCCGCTGGTGGGCGGCCGCGACATCGGCGAAATCGCCGGGCGCCTCGCCGGCAAGGCGGCCGACCGTCACGAGACGCCGCTTTCGAAAGTCAAAGCCGAAGCGCTCAACGCCTATCTCGCAATCGCCGGCGAGGCGGCAAATACAGGCGAGGCGCTGGCCGGGATCGCGGGCGGCAAGCGTTTTGCCGGGGCGCGCGACTATTACGCCCGGCGCCTGTTCGAGATGGAGGAGCTGGGCCTCAATCCGCGCCGCTTCCGCTTCGCCGCCACCTTCGGCCGCGATCTCGAATATTACACGGGCTTCGTGTTCCAGATCGAAGCCGAGACCGCCCACGGCCCGGTCTCCGTGGCGGGCGGCGGCCGCTACGACGATCTCCTCGCCGACATGGGCGCGCCCGCGAAAATTCCGGCCGTGGGCTGCGCCATTCACACCGAGCGCTTGAAGGCGGTGCTGGCATGAGCCCGCTCACCCTCGCCATTCCCTCCAAGGGCCGCCTGATGCAGGCTTCCGAGGCGCTTCTGACCAAGGCGGGCTTCGCCATCGAACGGCTGGGCGCGGCGCGCGGCTATCGCGGCCGGCTTTCCGGTCTCGACGGCGTCGAAGTCGCTTTTCTCTCGGCCTCGGAGATCGCCCGCAACCTCAAGGACGGCAAGATCGATCTCGGCATCACCGGCGAAGATGTGCTGCGCGAGGCGCTCGCGCCCGACGATCCGTCCACGGAGGTTTTGGCCAGGCTCGGTTTCGGCCCGGCGAACGTGGTGGTGGCCGTGCCGCAATGCTGGCTCGACGTGGCGGCGATGGGCGATCTCGACGAGGTTTCCGAGAGCTTTTACGAGCGCCATGGCCGGAGGCTTAGGATCGCCACCAAATATCCCAATCTCACCCGCCGCTTCTTCGCCGCCAAGGGCGTCACCGGTTACCGCATCGTCGACAGCGCCGGGGCCACCGAGGGGGCGCCTGCGGCCGGCACCGCCGAGGCCATCGTCGACATCACCACCACCGGCGCCACGCTCGCCGCCAATCATCTCAGGATTCTCGACGATGGGCTAATTCTTGAATCGAGCGCCGTGCTGGCGGGCCGCAGCGCCATTGCCTCCGATCCCCGCGCCGTCCTGCTGGCGTCGCGGGTGAAGGCGCGATAGGCCGCGCCGGAAATAGCAATCGACGGCGGCAATGCGGCGGACTAACTTGGCCCGAAACCCGAGTCCCGCCCTTGCAGCCAACTCCCGCTCCCCGTCCCCCCACCGCCGCCGAACTCTTCACTCCCAAGCTCGTGACCGTGCTGCGCGAGGGCTATGGCGCCTCCGCCCTGCGGGCCGATGCGGTGGCCGGCCTCACCGTCGCCATCGTGGCGCTGCCGCTCTCCATGGCCATCGCCATTGCCTCCCATGCGCCGCCGCAGGCCGGCCTGTTCACCGCCATCGTCGGCGGCTTTCTGATTTCGGCCCTGGGCGGCAGCCGCTACCAGGTCGGCGGCCCGGCCGGCGCCTTCATCGTGCTGGTCGCTTCAATCGTCGACCGCCACGGCTTCGACGGGCTGCTCCTCGCCACCCTGATGGCCGGAGTCGTCATCTTCGCCATCGGCGCGCTGCAGCTCGGCACTTACATCAAATATGTGCCGCATCCGGTGACCGTCGGCTTCACCTCGGGCATCGCCGTCATCATTTTCGCCAGCCAGATCAAGGAACTTCTCGGCCTCTCGCTGCCGGGTGCGGAGCCCGGCGCCCTGCTGCCGAAGCTCCAGGCCCTATGGGCCGCCATGCCAAGCTTCAACGCCGAAGCGGCTGCCCTGGCGCTTTCCTCCATCGCCATCATCGTCGGCTTGCGCAAATGGCGGCCGCACTGGCCGGGCTTCCTGATCGCCATAACGATTGCCGCACTCGCCGCCTATCTCCTGCGGCTCGATGTGCAAACCATTGCCTCGCGCTTCGGCGGCATTCCGCGGCTCTTGCCCGCGCCCGCCCTGCCGCCGGTGAGTATTGAGAAAATCGGCGCGCTCCTGCCCGATGCGCTGGCCCTGGCGCTGCTCGGCAGCATCGAGTCCCTGCTGTCGGCGGTGGTCGCCGATTCGATGAGCGGCCGGCGTCACCGCTCGAATTGCGAATTGGTGGCCCAGGGCATCGCCAATATCGCCTGCGCCATCTTCGGCGGCATCGTGGCGACCGGCACCATCGCCCGCACCGCCACCAATGTCAGGGCCGGCGCCCATGGTCCCGTCGCGGGCATGCTGCATGCGGCATTCATCCTGCTGTTCATGCTGGTGGCCGCCCCGCTGGCCGGCTTCATTCCGCTTGCCGCGCTGGCCGCCATTCTGGCCGTCGTCGCCTGGAACATGGCCGAGCGCGCCGAGTTCAAGTCGCTGCTCACCTCCTCGCGCGGCGATGCCGCGGTGCTGCTGGTCACCTTCGGCCTCACCGTGTTCCGCGACCTGACCGCCGGCATCGTCACCGGCGTGACGCTCGGTTGCCTGCTGTTCATGCACCGGATGGCCCAGGCCATCGAGGTGCAGACCCATCATGGCGCCTTCATCGCCGAGGACCGCGCCGACGGCGGCAATGCCTCCACCGCCTTCGACAGCAAATACGCGGCCAATCCCGACATCCTGATCCACCGCATATCGGGGGCGTTCTTTTTCGGCGCCGCCAGCACCGTTGCCGCCATTCTGGAACGCATCGGCGATCCGCCCAAGGCCTTCATCCTGGATTTTTCCCAGGTGCCCTTCGTCGATTACTCCGCCGCCCATTCCCTGCACGGTTTCATCCGCAAGGCGGCAAAGCACGGCTCCCAAGTCTACCTCACCGGCGCGCCCGCCTCGGTGCGGCGCGACTTGATCCGCTTCGGCATCAAGAAACCGCAGGTCAGCTACGGCCGCACCATCGACGACTGCATCAAGGCCGTCCGCCACGGCCACGAGATCGAGCAGCCGGCCGAATGAGGCCGTTAAACTTTTTGTGACCGGCCAAGGCTGCAATTTTGGTCTATGGTGGCGATCCGGCATTGATTGAGAGGGAGACCGGAACCATGCGCATTCTCCTTGCCCTGCTGGCCTTGAGCCTTTCCGTTGGCGCCTCCGCCGCCTGCGAACGTCATATGAGCCACACCGCGGTTCTGGCTTCCGCCTCCACCCCTATGGCCCCCATGCCGAAAGCGGCGGCCACGGTCACCGCGCTTCCCCAATCGAGGATGGTCGAGGAAGCCGCCATGTCGCTGCCGGAACTGGCAACGTCACCCTATGGCCGCGGCTGCCGGAACGAGCGGCAAACCACTGTCTATCTGACCCAATAGGCCAGGGCATCCATCCGGGCCTTGAAATCGGCCTGCTTCACGCATAGCCGTTGCAGCCGAGAGGGCTGCGAAGGCGATTCGGGAGCATGGCATGCTGAAACGGCATCTGGCCGCGGCACTGGTGATTGCGGGCCTGGCGGCTCCGGCCGCCGCCGCGACTTGCGGCAATTCCGCCAAGGGCTTCGATCAATGGCTCAAGAGTTTCCGCGCCGAGGCCGCCGCCCGGGGCCTGTCGCGCCGCGCGCTGGCCGCCCTCGACGCCGTCAAATATGATCCCTCCGTCGTCAGCAGGGACCGGGCCCAGAACATTTTCTCCCAGAGCTTTCTCGAATTCTCCGGCCGCATGGTGACCGACTACCGCATCAAGCAGGGCGCGGCCCTGGTCCAGAAGCACAAGCGCATCTTCGACCGGGTCAAGGAGGAGTATGGCGTGCCCGGCCCGGTGATCGTCGCCTTCTGGGCGCTGGAAACCGATTTCGGCGCCAATATCGGCGACCTGCCGACGTTGCAGTCGCTGGCGACGCTCGCCTGGGATTGCCGCCGCCCGGAAAAATTCCGTCCCCAGCTCATGGCGGCGCTCGATCTGATCCACAAGGGCGATCTGTCGCTGTCCGAGATGCGCGGCGCCTGGGCCGGCGAGATCGGCCAGACGCAATTCCTGCCGCTCGACTATGACGAAAGTGCCGTCGATTTCGATGGCGACGGCCGCCGCAATCTGCGCGACAGCATTCCCGATGTCATGGCCTCCTCCGCCAGCCTGCTGCGCAAGCATGGCTGGCGCCCGGGCGAGCCCTGGCTCGAAGAGGTTCGGGTGCCGCGCGATTTGCCCTGGGAAGAGGCCGACATCGCCATCCAGCATCCGCGTTCGCAATGGGTGGAATGGGGCGTCGAGAGCGCCGGCGGCAAGCCGATCGAGGCCGACGATTTTCCCGCCTCGCTGCTGCTGCCCATGGGCCGCAACGGCCCGGCATTTCTCGCCTATGAGAATTTCACCGGCGCCTATCTGAAATGGAACGAGTCGCTGGTCTATTCGACCACCGCCGCCTATCTCGCCACCCGCATCGCCGGAGCGCCGAAGGCCAGCCGCGGCCGCGCCGAGGTGACGCCGCTCACCTACAAGGAAATCGTCGAGTTGCAGAAGCTTCTCGCCGCGAGGGGCTACGATGTCGGAAAAGTCGACGGCAAGATCGGCGCCGGCACCCGGGCCGCGGTCAAGGACGTGCAGTTGAAACTGCATCTTCCCGCCGATTCCTACCCGACGCCGGAGCTGCTGGACCGGTTGCGGCAAGGGTGAGGTCGTTGCCTTCTCCGCGCGGCCGTTCGGTTACAGCATTCCCTCCTGCTGCAACCGGCCAAGCCGATACACCGTGAGCGGGTTGTCGCGGTCGAGGCTTTCGAGCCGGGCGCGGGCCGCGTTGCAATCCTCGCGCATGGCGGCGGTCAGTTCGGCGGCGCTCTCGAAACGGCGGTCGGGCCGGATCAGATGGGTCAGTTCCACCAGCATGGTGCGGCCGTAGAGATCGCCGTCGAAATCCAGCAGATAGACTTCAAGATAGGTGCGCTCGCTGTCGAAGGTCGGGCGGCTGCCGAAATAGCCCGCCCCCGGCCAGGCCTTGCCGCCGCGCCCGGCCGCATCGCGCACCCTCGCCGCATAGATGCCGCGGAACGGCTCGGCGCCGGCATCGAGCACGATATTGAGGGTGGGAAAGCCGATGGCGCGGCCGCGGCTGTCGCCCCGCACCACTTCGCCCATCACCGTCCAGTGATAGCCAAGCTCGCGCGCCGCCGCCTCGACATGGCCGTGGCGCAGCGCCGAGCGGATCGAGCTCGACGAAAAAGGCGAGTGGGTGTCGCCCTCGTCGGCCACCTGATCGACGACGGTGACGCCGAAGCCGTGCCGCTGCCCAAGCTCGACCATGGTGGCGGGGCTGCCCCTACGGCCGCGGCCGAAATGGAAATCATAGCCGGTTACGACATGGGCGGCGGCGAGCCTCTCGACCAGATGCCGGGCCACGAATTCGGCCGGCTCCAGCAGCGAGAGCTCCTTGTCGAAGCCGATCACCATGACGAAGGAGGCGCCAAGTGCCGCGGCGAGTCTGGCCTTCAGCGGCAAGGGCGTGAGCCGGAATACCGGCTCGTCGGGGCGGAAGAACGAGCGCGGGTGCGGCTCGAAGGTAACAAGCCCCCAGGGCTTGCCCAGGCGTCCGGCCTCGCGGCCGGCGGTCAGCAGCAATTCCTGATGCCCGCGATGCACACCGTCGAAATTGCCGATGGTGACGAGGCTGCCGCGAAATTCCGGCGGAACCGGACTGCCCGTTTCGATCAATCTCACGCGGCGCTCCGGCAGATACAGGGCAGCTTGTCCAACGGCTTTTTAGTCATCGGCGGTCTCTCGGGTGCGGCCACCGCCGCTCATGCCACGGCTGCTAGGACCAATGCAATCGCCGCACGGTGCGGACGATATCGGCGCCGGGAACGGCCGCCCGGACGGCGCCCTCCGCCGCCGCGAGGCCGTTGCTGGCATCGGTGACGCCGCCGGCGACGAGAACGGCGGCGATGCCATAGTCCGCCGCACCTTTGATGTCGGTTTCCGGCCCATCGCCCAGGGCCAGAATGTCGGTCTTGGCGAAGCGGCGCTTGCCCAGTCGTTCGGCTTGCCGGTGGGCCAGCTCGTAGATCGGCGCAAAGGGCTTGCCGGCCATCAGCACCGTGCCGCCCAGCGCCGCATAGGCTTCGGCGAGGGCGCCGGCGCAATAGAGCAGCCGGGAACCTTTGCGCACTATCTTATCGGGATTGGCGCAGATCATCGGCAGGGCCAGTTCGCGCATCTGGCGCAACATCGCCCCATAGTCGGCGGGCGTTTCATGGACATCGTCGAAGAGGCCGGTGCACAGCACCGCATGGGCCTCTTCAAGCTTCGTGCGCAGCAGCGGCAGGCCCTCGAAGATCGAGGTATCGCGCTCGGGTCCCAAGTGGAAAACCTTGCCGCCGCCCGCCTTTACCGCCAGCGTGCGTGTCACATCGCCCGAGGTGACAATGGCGTCGTGGCACGTTGAGGGCACGCCGAGGCCCGCGAGTTGCGCGGCGACGCCCGCCGCGGTGCGCGGCGAATTGCTGACCAGAATGACGAGGCCCCCTTGACCGCGATGGCGGGTGAGTGTGTCGACGGTTCCGGCAAAAACGCGAACGCCGTCATGCAGCACGCCCCAGACATCGCAGAACCATACGGGAAAGCGCTGCGACAGATCCTGCATGGGGGGATTGTTCAGGCCGCGGCGATGTGCTCGCCGGCGCCGGCCTCCAGGCCGGCATCGGATTTGACCCGGCGCGGCGGCGCGAAGAAGGAGCCGCGGGCGAAGCGGGCCAATTGGCCGGCCACCGCCGCCTGGGCCGCCGTGGTAACGCCGCCCGCCACGATCTGGAACTGCATGGCGCGGGCGAACTGGGCAAATTGCAGCCAGGCGGGCGACAGGCCGCTTCCGCTTTCGAGGGATGTGGCCTCGATATCGAGGAAGCGGACACCGAGCTGACGCAGCGCCGCCAGATCGAGCCCGGAGGTGGACACGCCGGTCAGCGCCATGGTGACGCCGAGCCGGCCGAGCCGGGCCAGCCCGTCGATGCCGGCCGGGCTGAGCGAGCCCAGGTTGCGGTGCTCGATTTCCAGCACGATGGCGACCGCAACATCGGCCGACTCTTCCATGAGAACGACCAGGCGGTCGAGATCGGCCGCGCCGTTAAGCGACGACAGGCCGAGCGGCACGAAAATGCGCAGGCGCGGATTCTTGGCGCGCAGGCGGCGCAGCACCGGCAGGGTCTGTTTCAGCATGACGAAATCGATGGCCGGGCGGAACCCGCCGGCATCGGCCTTGGCGATCAGCACCGCATGGGGAATTTCCCGGCCAAGGCCCTCGACCAGACTTAACTGGGCCCGGTAATGGGCCGTCCGATCGCTGGACAATTCGACGACCGGTTCGAGCGACAATTCAAGCCGCTCGCGCGCGGCATCGAGTTCCGCCGCGGCCGGCTGTGGCGGCGGCGCCGATTCGGCGTGAAATTCCGGCGCCGGCGCATGGGCCCGTGCCTGAATGCCGGTTTCGATGCGGCCGCGGGTCCGCTCGATTTCCTGGGACAGGGACTGGAAGGAATGGCGAAGCGTCTGCATCTCCGCGGCGACCTGCTGACCCGGCGCGTCGGAAATCTGGCGCTCGGCCTCATCGAGGCGCTGGGCCAGCCCGCGCAGATCGTCGGAAAGGGCGCGCAGCGAGCGGCCCTGCAACTCAAGCCGGGCCGCAAGACCGGCATCGCGCGACCAAGCCACGGCCAGGAGAAAGACCTGGCCAATGGCCAGAACGATGATGGCGCCGGTTACCGCGTAATTTTGATCCTGCCAGCTCGTCGCCGCGAGAACGCCGAACATGATGGCGGCGAGCACAAAGACAGCAAGACCCAGAATGACCGGCCAATCTCGTCCCCGCATGCCTCGCCGTGCCCCCGCCAATGCCACGAATCAACAAGGCCGCAGACTAGCTCAGTCCGCGGCCTTTAGGAATCGCCCGTTGCAATCCGCGGTTATGCCACCGATTTCAACACCTTGGGCAGCTTGTCGGAGAAGATTTCGTCGATCTGCTTTTCGTTGACGATGAGCGGCGGTGAAAGCGCCAGAGTATCGCCGGAGATGCGCAGCATGATGCCATGGTCGTGGAAGCCGTTCTCCATGGCCTTGTAGGCGCGCAGGCCCGGCGAGCCGTCGATGGGCTTGAGATCGATGCCGGCCACGAGCCCGATGGTGCGGATGTCCTCGACCAGCGGCTGGCCCTTCAGCGACATGGCGGCATCGGCCCACACGCCTTCCAGCTTGCGGGCCCGCTCGAACAGGTTCTCGTCGCGGTAGAGGTCCATGGTGGCGACGCCGGCGGCGGCGGCGATCGGATGGCCGGTATAGGTGTAGCCGTGGAACAGCTCGATCACATGCTCGGGGCCGTTCATGAAGGCATCGTAGATGTGCTGGCGGCAGATGACGCCGCCCATCGGCACGGTGCCCGAGGTGACGCCCTTGGCGAAGGTGATGATGTCGGGGACAACGCCGAAGCGCTCGGCGGCGAAGGCATAGCCGAGGCGGCCGAAGCCGGTGATGACTTCGTCGAAGATCAGGAGGACGCCGTGCTTGTCGCAGATTTCGCGCAGGCGCTTCAGATAGCCCTTGGGCGGCGCCAGCACGCCGGTCGAACCCGCCATGGGCTCGACGATGACGGCGGCGATGGTCGAGGCATCGTGCAGGGCGACGAGACGCTCGAGCTCGTCGGCCAGATGCACGCCCCAGTCGGGCTCGCCCTTGGTGAAGGCCTGTTCCTTGCGGTTATAGGTGTGCGGCAGGTGATCGACGCCGGCCAGCATGGTGCCGAACATCTTGCGGTTGGCGACCATGCCGCCCACCGAGATACCGCCGAAATTGACTCCATGATAGCCGCGCTCGCGGCCGATCAGCCGGGTGCGGCTGGCCTGGCCCTTCACCCGCTGATAGGCGAGCGCGATCTTCAAGGCCGAGTCGGCGGCTTCCGAGCCGGAATTGCAGAAGAAGGTGTAGTTGAGATCGCCCGGCGCCATGGTGGCGATGCGCGAGGCAAGTTCGAAGACCTTGGGATGGCCGAACTGGAAGGTCGGCGCGAAATCGAGCTCGGCAGCGGATTTCTGGATCGCCTCGACGATGGGCCCGCGGCAATGGCCGGCATTGCAGCACCACAATCCGGCGCTGCCGTCGAGCACGGGGCGGCCGGCCATGTCGTAATAATGCATGTCCTTGGCGCGGGCGATCATGCGCGGCCGCTTCTTGAAGGCGCGGTTGGGGGTGAAGCCCATCCAGAAGGGCTCGAGATTGTTGGGCGACGGCTCCCATGCGGTGGCCCCGGCATGGATCTGCGGCTTGTTCATAAAAGCACACTCCTCGGCTGTGTAGCGCCTCAATAGCAGAAAGGCCGGGGGTAAGGAAATGCACCAGCTTCGGGCGTTGCCGGGGGCCAGATTTCCGGGCAAGATACCCCGGCAAACTGCCAGGGAGGCGACCATGAGGGGGATATTCGCAACCATTGCCGCGGTCACATTCATGCTGTCGGGGGCGGCGGCCAGGGCGGGCGACATCGCCGATGCCGCCGGCAGCGCCGAACAGCTGCTGGAGGCGGGCAAATACGACGAGGCGATGAAGGCCCTCGATACGGTCCAGGACATGATCTGGCGCGAGTCGCCGCTCTCCATCCGCAAGGCGGTGTTCGTGACCGGCGAGCCGCAGGGCTTCGGCATCTACACCGAGCGCCCGAACAACGAGTTCAAGTCCGGCGAGACCCTGATCATCTATGCCGAGCCCTTCGGTTTCGGTTATGGCCGCGACAACGAGCTGTTCGTCATCGATCTAGGCCTCGATTTCGTCATCAAGGGGAGCGACGGCAGCGTCCTGGCACAGCAGGAAAACTTCGGCTCTCTGACGCTGAAAAGCCGCGTGCCCAACCGCGAATTCATGGCCAAGCTCAATTATGATTTCTCCGGCCTGCAACCCGGCGACTATGAGGTCCTCACCCGCATCAAGGACAAGAATTCCGACAAGTCGACGGAATTCACGATGCCCTTCAAGATCAAGTAGAAAGCCGGACAAATTGCCGACACAAACCGGCGGCAATCATCGCGCCGGTTCAATTTGAGGAGCGGTCCATGTCGGCTTTTTCCACAGTAATCGCCGGCGGCCTTATCGGCCTCGGTGTGGCCAGCGGCGGATTTTTGGCGGGCGAGGCGCTGGTGAAAAGCCGGCTCGGCTACCGGGTGGTGACGGTCAAGGGCCTGGCGGAGCGCGAGGTCAAGGCCGATCTCGGCTTCTGGCCGGTGCGCTTCGTGGTCACCGGCGCCACGCTGGAGGATGCGCGCGGCAAGCTCGAGGCCGCGGAGGCCGCGGTCAAGACCTTCCTCGGCTCGCACGGCTTCACCGGCAACGACATGCAGGTGCAGAACATCCAGGTCGAGGACCGCATGGCCGGCTATAACGCCAACCAGACGCCGGAGGACACGCGCTTCGTGTTGACCGAGGATCTGCTGGTCAAGTCCTCCGAGGTGCAGAAACTGGCGGAAGCTTCGCGGATGATTGGCGATCTCTTGAAATCGGGCGTGGTGTTCTCGGCCGATGCCTATAATGCCGGCCCTTCCTTCATCTTCACCAAGGTCAACGATCTCAAGGGCGACATGCTGACCGAGGCCACCAAGCGGGCCCGCGAGGCGGCGGAGAAATTCGCCGTCGAATCGGGCGCCAAAGTGGGCTCCATCCAGAGCGCCAACCAGGGCATCATCGAAATCAATCCGGCGGTCGACATTCCCAACGACCGGCCGGAAAAGCAGATCGACAAAAAAGTGCGGGTGGTCACGACGATCACCTATTTCCTGAGGGACTGAGGCGACCGGCCGGCTTGATCGGGGTCAATGCCGCGCGTCAGCGGCCCGGCTAGAGATGCCTCCTAACATGCGCGGGAGAGATGTCATGGAAAACACCGATGAAGCAAGAAGTCCGTCACGCCAAGTTTGGCTGCGCGGCCTGTTCATGCTGCTGTTCGTCATCGGCCTCGGCGCCGGCCAGGCGATTCTCAATCTGGTGGCGCTGTTGCAATTCGGCTGGCTCCTGTTCGCCGGCCACGCCAACCGGCAGCTCGCCCAATTCGGCAAGTCGCTGGCCAAATGGCTGGCCGAGGCGGCGCGCTTCCAGAGCGCGGCGAGCGAGGAGAAACCGTTTCCCTGGGCGCCCTGGCCCACCGCCGATTAGCATCCGGATTCGGCAATTGCCCGCCCGGCCGGTTGTGGTGAACCTCGCGCCGCGGCCGGGAGCGGGACGATCGCGTGAGCAAGAACAAAAAGCGGCAAATGGCGGGGTTTTACCGTATCCGCTTCATGTTCGACTTCGATCCCCGAAGACTGGCCTATCGCCATCGCCCTTAATGGGCAGGCCGCTGTGAACGAACCCGGTCATTCTCCGCATTTCTCGATCGGCCGCGGCCGAGCCATGCAATCGTTACGGCTGCTAAATCAATATTAAGAATTCATGGCTATTCGGTTCCGCTGGGCTGGGAGGGGATCCCGTGCGGACTGGAATTAGGTCGATCATATCGACACTGACGTTCGCCGGCGCGCTGCTGGCGAGCCCGTCCGTCAGCTTGCCGCACGACATCGAAACTCTCGGTTCGCATTGTAACGATGCTCCCTTCGACTCGGACGGCGGCGGCATTTCGGCTTGCATCGAACTTGCTATAAGATATGACGACGCAATTGCCGGAATCGGAATCTTTGGGGTCACCCCGGAACAAAAAAGCAATGACGACGACCCGCTGGAAGAAAAGGCCCGCATCGTGGCGTGGCTCGGCCGCGAAATGAGCGGCACCGGATACGAATATGCCTTCGCCGGCCGGGCCGGCATCGAGGGCGGCGCCGCCGACGATGTCGCCATCGCTTTTAAGGAACAGGTGCACGAGGCGCTCGGATTTGGCAACCGGACGCTGGTCAGCCGTAACGACACCGCGCCAATTGCCGGTGTTTCCGGGTGGATGCGGACCGATTATGAGATCGCCGGCGCCGGCACGTGGGGCTTGGACCTGGCGCCATATGGTCACGGCGCGGTGGGCCTCGATACGGTTGAAGCGGGAACCGGTCTCATGCTGGCGCTGCAGCCCCGTTCGGAAAGCAAGGGACTTGCGCTGCTGTTGTCCAAGACCGGCGCCTATGCGCCGGTCTATGGCGGAGACGGAATCGGCATTTTCGCGGGCGTGCGGGCCGTCGCCTATGAAGGTTTTTACGAAAAGCTGGCAAATCCCTTTATTGTCGAAGCGGGAATCACCGCCCAAGCGACGCTGTTCGATTTCGTGCGCGTGGGGGCTTCCGCCTCATGCACAAATCCGCCCTACGAAGGGGCCAACCGTCCCGATTGCAAAATGAACTTCCAGCTTGGCGGTCTGTTCTAGTGCGGCTCGGCCGAGACGCTATTGAGTGATGTCAAAGTCGAGCGCGCAGGAGACGGATGAGCGAGCCGGTCCGGCGGCAACCGGCGCGGACGGTCGTCCGCGGGTGGCGCGCCGGCATGTATTCTACATTTCCGGATTCGATCCGCGCGGCGCGCCCCACTATCACCGGCTTTACCGGGAAGAATGCGCCAAGCAATCGCGCCTGAACGGATTGAAAGTCACCGTCGGCAACCGGCGATCGGTGGATAAATTCGAGTACGCATGGCCGCTGGCGACCGATGCGACGGCCTGCGACTACAGTTTCCTGCGTTACGACGATATTATCCGCAACCGCTGGGCGGGGTCGGCGCGCGCCATGTATGCGAGCCTTCTGCGCTACAACTGGATATTCGCGCGCCTCGGCGTCTTCGCCGTACTCCTCAGATACAGTTGGCCCACCCTCGTCGCGGTGCTGTTTCCGGTGGCGGTATTCCTCGGCCTGTTTCTCGGCGCCGCCGCCGCCGGCGTGGCCATCGCCGCGGTTGCGAGCGCCGCCTATGGCGCCGCGGCCGGACTCATCGGCATAACCGCAATGGCTCTTCCATTCCTGCTTTATGGGCCGGTCGACCGCTATCTCAATGCCTTCTGGCTTGCCCGGAGTTGCGCGTTCCTGGTCGATCGCGGCACCGGCCGGGCCCCCGAGGTCGAAGCGCGATGCGCGGTGTTTGCCGAGCGAATTGCCCGCGCTGCAAGCGACGGCGGCTATGACGAGATTCTGCTTGCCAGCCACAGCGTCGGGACCCATGTGGCGATCACCGTCGCGGCGCGCGCCATCGCGGCCATTCCCGACGGCACTTCGATCAGTCTGCTGACCATGGGCCAATCCATCGGCATGATGCCGGACGCGCCGCTGGCGAGACAGTTCCGCGGCGATCTGCTTGCCGTTGCCACCTCGCCCAAGATCAAATGGATCGACGTGACGTCGGCGGTCGACGGCTCGTGCATACCGCTCACCGATCCGCTGGCAACCAGCGGCGTGACCCGGCCGGCCGGGGCGATCGTGCAGCCCAAGCTGGTGTCGGCCCGTTTCAACAAGCTGTTCACGCCGGCGGGCTACGCCGCGATCAGGCGCGACTATCTTCGCACCCATTTCCAGTATTTGATGGCGGCGGAGCTTGCCGGAGATTACGATTACTTCCTGATCACGGCCGGAGACATGACATTGCAGGATCGCTTCGCGCACCTCGAAAGTGTTGGAAATTTCAACCGTTTCCGGCTCGGAAAATCATGAGCCATTTCGTTCCGCCCTATCCCAAGCCGATGCCGAAGCGGGCCTGGCCGCTGCAGCTCTTGCTGCGGCCGGTGAAATTCCTGCGCTCGCGCTCGTGCTCGATTTCCATTTTGTCGGACCGCGCCTACGGCATGCATCTGGGCGAATTGAAACTGCCGAACCGCAATGTGCTGATCGCCAACCAGCCCGACCTGATCAAGCGCATCCTGATCGACGAGGCGGACAATTTCCCCAAGAGCCGCATGATGGCGGACATGCTGGAGCTCCTGCTCGGCGATTCGATCTTCGTCTCCAACGGCGAGGTGTGGAAACGCCAGCGCCGCATGATGGACCCGGCCTTCGCCCAGGCGCGCATCAAGATCGTCTTCGAGCTGATGCTCGAGGCGGCGGACGCGTTGTTCGAGCGCATGGACCGGCTGGCCACCGGCGGCGAGGTGGCGATCGACGTCGAGATGACCCATGTCACCGCCGACATCATCTTCCGCACCATCTTCTCGCAGCCGCTCGCCGCGCCGGAGGCGCGGACCATCTACGAGGCATTCGTGCGCTTTCAGGAGGCCGCCTTCGCCCACGGCATGACCCGGCATATCGGCATGCCCAAATGGGTCTCCTTCTTCGGCTACCGCAAGGCACGGAAAGCGGCGAAGGAAATCCGCGATGTGCTCGACCCCATCGTCAAGCGTCGCTACGACAGTTTCCACGCGGGCGAGGCGCAGCCGCATCAAGACATTCTGCAATCGCTGGTCTCGGTGAAGGATGCGGAGACCGGCACGCATTTCGACTTGCGCGAATTGTGCGAGCAAGTGGCGATGCTGTTCCTGGCCGGCCATGAGACGTCGGCGAGTTCGCTGTCCTGGGCCCTCTATCTCCTGGCCATGGACCAGGAGGTGCAGGAACGCTTGCACAAGGAAGCCGTGGCGGTGCTGGGCGGCCGGGCGCCGCGATTTTCCGACATGAAGCGGCTCGATGTGGCGCGCAATGTATTTGCCGAGGCGTTGCGGCTCTATCCGCCGGTCGCCTTCCTGCCGCGGGTCGTCGAGGCCGAATGCCCGATGCGCGACAAGACGGTGGCTGCGGGGTCGATTATCTCGGTATCGCCGTGGCTCATCCAGCGGCACCGGCGCTATTGGAGCGAGCCCGATGCCTTCGATCCGGACCGTTTCGACGATCCCGCCACGACCGAAGCGCAGCGCCACTGCTACATGCCGTTCAGCAAAGGTCCTCGCGTCTGTCTGGGCGCTTCGTTCGCATTGCAGGAAGCGACCATCATTCTTTCCGGCCTGGCCCGGCGCTTCAAATTCGATCCGGTTCCCGGCTTCGAGCCCAAGCCCATCGGCCGGCTGACGGTGCGCTCCGAGAACGGCATTCTATTGCGGGTCGGCAAGCGCGACACCCTCGCCCAATAATTCCGTCACCATCGGCCGCACATCGATGAGGAGCGCATCGGCCATGACGGCCTGGCCTTCGGCGGTGGGATGCAGCGCGCCGGTCGTCTCCGAGAACACGCCGGCCGAGGTGCGTTCGTCGATGGCGCCGCGGCGGTCGACGACCTTCTGGTTGATCGCCATATAGGCGTCGTTGAAGGAGCGCACCCAGCGCTGGCGCAGCGCATAGGGGAAATTCTGAGTGGCCGGATTGTAGGGCCGCCACAATTTTACCTTGCCGGTCCAGCTCGACTGGCAGGTCAGCGTCGGCCTCGATGCATCGCCCCAGCACGGGATCATCAGCACTTCCGGCGGATCGAAGGCGAATTCGGGATTGCGGGCGCAGAATCCGTGGCCTTCGAACAGGCGCTCGCCAAAGGCGCGGCCGGCGAAACTCCAGCCATGATCGCCGGCCAGGGCCCGCATCGTGTCATGAAGGGTTGCAAGCTTCTCATGCACCGCCGAAAGGCGCTTGTTGCTGGCAACCAGCCAGGAAGAGAAACCATCGAGCGATTGGTTGACCGGGAAAAGATCCTCCTCATCGCCGCCCGCCTTGCAGATGCTTCCCGTCTCGTCGGTGACCGGGTCGGGATAGGCGGTGAGCACCACGCGCGCCGCGTCGAAGACTTTCTCGTCCGCCGAATAGACGGGAAGCGCCACTTCCAGCGCCTTGGCCAGCCTGGCATAGGCGCTGGGCAGCACATCGCGGATATTCTCGCCGAATTGCTTGGCCGAAACGGTGGCGCCGAAGAATTTGGCGATGGTGGCGGAGGCGCCATCGCGCAGCGTGGCCCAGGCGACGACGTTGGCGAAGCCGATATCGTTGCCGCCGACCGACAGGAACACGAAATCGATGTTGCGCCGGAAGCGGCCATCGGGGCAAATCCACAGGCCGTCTGTCTCCTTCGGCTTCTCCAGGCAGAATTCGCGCAGCAGCCGGTATATCTGAGAATCTTTGCTGCCGCCCGCCAGCGGAATGGCGGCGGGCTGCGAACTCACCTCAGTCATGCTTTCGCGTTCGACATATTGCTGGGGCCCGAGAATGCCCGCCTCGACACCGGCGCCGGAGCAGGAATAATCGAGGAAAGTGACGGCGGCCTGGGGGTTCTCGATGCCGATTTGCAAGGCGGCGCGGAACTGATGGCCATAGGGCGAGCGGTGGCAGAGCCGGTCGCTCCATTGGGCGGAACCGGCGGTGCCATTGACCTTGCGCAGCGGATAGAGATTGCGGTAGCGCCGCGCCTCGGCGAATTCCACCGGTCGATCGGGATTGCCTTCGCCGGAAGCAAAGCTGTCGCCGAGCCCGACGATGACGATATCGCGCACCTTGGCTTGCAGCATGATCGGCTGCTCGCCGGCGACGGCCACGGAAATCTCCGCGCCCATCGGCCAGGGCAGCGCCACCTTCGGTCCCGACACCCGCGCGCCGCAAGGGGCAGTGGCAACCAACTGGCCGCCGATCCGCCATTCGCATTGTTTGCCGGTGGGAACCGGTTCCCGGTCCAGCGCCGTCAGCCACAACTCGATGTCGTGGCCTGGCGGATCGAGATAAGCATCGATGCCGCCGCAGGCCGAATGGCGCCGGGTTCCGGAATCATAGCAAAGCCCGCCCCAGGCCCCGGCCGCCCAGCCGCGCCAATCGAAATTCTGCCGCAACAGGCGGGTGAAGGCGATGTGGCGGTCGTTCAGCACATGTTCGGAGCCGAGCACCGAGCTGCGTTCGATGAGAGCCGCCCGCTCATGCGGAGCAAGCCCCCTGTTCTCCACGTACAGGCGATATTGCCGCCAGGCATTCTCTTGGCTCTTGAACAGGGCGGCATCGCGGAACAGGCGGAAGCGGTTGACCACCTGCCATTCGATCTTAAACGAGCCGGCATCGAGGGTTTGCGCCCGCGCGCCCACTAGCGCCGGCAGAAGCAGTGCGACGATGACGACAATCCTCAGCATGGCTTCGTTTGTCGCCAGCAATCGGGGCTAAGTTGGGGCGGGACTTCAGAGTTTCCCGGCGATGTGGCCGAGATCGGTGGCGGCGAAATCCTTGCCCTTGTAGAGCAGCGGCAGACGGCGCGTGGCGGCGAAGGCATAGGCAAAGCAGTCGCCCATATTGAGATCGGCGGGATGGCCGCTGCGGCGGCCATAGCGGTCGAAGGCCTCGAGAGCAGCCCCCGTCTCGGGCATGGCGACGGGCTCGATGACGGTTCCGGCCATGTCGAGAAATTCCAGAATGCCCGGCAGTTCATCGGCAGCCTTGCCGCCAGTCTTGCGCGAAATGGAGGCGGCGGCCTCCCATACGGCGATTGGCGATGTCACGCTGGCTTCGCCGCGGTCGAGGGCGGCGGCGAGCAGTTCGGCTTCATCCTTGCCAGTTAGGATCGCCACGATGGCCGAGGCATCGACGAACATGGCTATTCGTAGAGGCTGTCGCGAAAGGCCTTGTCCACCGGCGCCCGGTCCTTGAGGCGCAGGGCGATGGAGCTTCGCAAGGTGGCGCTGCGCTGCCAGAGCGGCGTGGCCTTGACCCGCCGCTTGATCTCGTTTTCGACGGCCCGATGCACGGCCTCGGTAAGGCCGAGATTGGCGCTGCGGGCCAGTTCGCGCGTCAGGCGTTCGGTCTCTTTGTTGCGAACATGGAAGGGCATAAGATATCTCTAACAGATATCCGTATATACGACAAGAATATCCCACATGCGATTCTTGATGTAGTTAACCATCTCTTTCCCTTGACGGCGATGCGGGCCCGCCCTATCTCCTCCCCAACTGCTGGCACTCGCATCTCTTGAGTGCCAACAGGGGCCGGGTCGCATTTGGGGACGCCGGTCCGTAACCAGAAAATAACGCCAAAACAAGGAGTTATCTCATGAATTTCCGTCCTTTGCACGACCGCGTGGTCGTCAAGCGGGTCGAGGAAGACACCAAGACCAAGGGTGGCATCATCATTCCGGACACCGCCCAGGAGAAGCCCATGCAGGGCGAAATCATCGCCGTGGGCCCGGGCGGCCGCGATGAGGCCGGCAAGCTCATTCCGATCGACGTCAAGGCCCGCGACATCGTGCTGTTCGGCAAATGGTCGGGCACCGAAGTCAAGATCGACGGCACCGAATACCTGATCATGAAAGAGAGCGACATCATGGGCGTTCTCGAAGGCAAGCCGGCCATCAAAAAGGCCGCCTGATCTCTAATTTCTCTCTCAACCCCTTTAAAGGAGCTATCACATGGCTGCTAAAGAAGTCCGCATCGCCGGTGAAGCCCGCGAGCGCATGCTGCGCGGCGTCGACATTCTAGCCAACG
>JANMQL010000081.1:0-2976 GCA_031370475.1 Hyphomicrobiales bacterium
GGGTGAATTGCCTGTGATGCCCACCACGGATGAGCGTGGGGCCACGGCAATCATGCCGGACGAATGATGGAGAAGTTCGATGAGAGTTGTAGCAAAATCAGGTGCGGCGCTCGCAGCCGCGGCGTTTTCGCTGGCCGTGACCAGCATCGCTTTCGCGCCGGCTCCGGCCCACGCGGAATCGAGCGTCCAGTGCTTCGGCGTCAATGCTTGCAAGGGCCAGGGTGCCTGCAAGGCCGCCGGACACGCCTGCAAGGGGCAGAACGCCTGCAAGGGCAAGGGCTGGATCAATGCATCGGCGGGTGATTGCGCCAAGTGGGGCGGCAAGGCCGGCTGATGACGCCTGCGTTTCGACCTTCCGCCACGGACCTCGAACGGGGCGGCTGAAGCAGAACCGGGGCGCGGCGTTTGTTGCCGCGCCCCGGTTTATTCCGTCAACGGACTAATGCTACCCTTCGGCCTGCGCCGGAAGCGCTTCCTCCGCCGCCTGTTTCTTGGACAAGTCCTCGCCGGTGACCTGATCCACCTGCTTCATCGACAGGCGCACCTTGCCGCGGTTGTCGAAGCCCAAAAGCTTGACCTTGACCGCGTCGCCCTCGTTGACCACGTCGGAGACCTTGTTGACGCGCCGCGCCGCCAGTTCCGAGACATGCACGAGCCCGTCCTTGGCGCCGAAGAAGTTCACAAAGGCGCCGAAGTCGACGACCTTGACCACCTTGCCGTCATAGATCTCGCCCACTTCCGGCTCGGAGACGATGCCCTTGATCCACTTGAGCGCCGCGGCGATCGCCGCGCCCGAGGCCGAGGCCACCTTGATGGTGCCGTCGTCCTGGATATCGATCTTGGCGCCGGTCTTCTCGACGATTTCGCGGATCACCTTGCCGCCGGTGCCGATCACTTCGCGGATCTTGTCGGTGGGGATTTTCAGGGTCTCGATGCGCGGCGCATGTTCGCCAAGGCCGGGGCGCGCTTTTTCCAGCGCCTCCGCCATTTTGGTCAGAATATGCATGCGGCCGTCCTTGGCCTGCCACAGGGCGGTCTTCATGATCTCCTCGGTGATGCCGGTGATCTTGATGTCCATCTGCAGCGCGGTCACGCCGTTGGAAGTTCCCGCCACCTTGAAGTCCATGTCGCCCAGATGATCCTCGTCGCCGAGAATATCCGAGAGCACGGCGAAGCGGGTGCCTTCCTTGATCAGGCCCATGGCGATGCCCGCCACCGGCGCCTTGAGCGGCACGCCCGCGTCCATCAGCGCCAGCGAGGTTCCGCACACCGTCGCCATCGACGAGGAGCCGTTCGACTCGGTCACCTCCGAGACGACGCGGATCGTATAGGGGAACTGGTCGGCGGCCGGCAGCATCGGGTGGATGGCCCGCCAGGCGAGCTTGCCATGGCCGATTTCGCGCCGTCCGGCGCCGCCCATGCGGCCCACTTCGCCCACCGAGAAGGGCGGGAAGTTGTAATGCAGCATGAAGGTGGCCTTGTAGGTGCCGTCGAGCGAGTCGACATATTGCTCGTCCTCGCCGGTGCCGAGCGTAGTGACCACCAGCGCCTGGGTCTCGCCGCGGGTAAACAACGCCGAGCCGTGGGTGCGTGGCAACACCGAGGCTTCGGCGATGATCTGCCGGACGGTCTTGGTGTCGCGGCCGTCGATGCGGTGGCCGGTATCGAGGATCGCGTTGCGCACCACATCCTTCTCGAGATGCTTGAAGGCTTCCGCCACCTTCTGGGCGGTCGGCGCATTCTCCTTGCCTTCACCCGTCAGCGCCGCCAGCACCTTGTCCTTGGCCTTGGCCACGGCCTCGACGCGGGTTTCCTTCTTGACGATGGCATAGGCGGCGCGAACCTCGGCCTCGGCCAGCTTCTTCACCTGGGCATGGAGTTTCGCCTCGTCCGGCGGCGTGAAATCGCGCGGGGCTCGCGAGGAGCGTTCGGCCAGCCGGATGATCGCCTCGATCACCGGCTGGAAGCCGGCATGGCCGAACATGACGGCGCCCAGCATCGTCTCTTCCGAGAGTTCCTTGGCTTCCGATTCGACCATCAGCACCGCGTCCTGGGTGCCGGCCACGACCAGATCGAGGTCCGAGGTCTTCATCTGCTCCTGGGTCGGGTTCAGCACATATTGGCCTTCGATGAAGCCGACGCGGGCCCCGCCCACCGGACCCATGAAGGGAATGCCGGAAAGGGTGAGCGCCGCCGAGGCGCCGATCATGGCGACGATGTCGCTGTCGTTCTCGAGATCGTAGGAGAGTACCGTGGCGATCACCTGGGTCTCGTTCCTGAAGCCTTCGGCGAACAGCGGCCGGATCGGCCGGTCGATCAGGCGCGACACCAGCGTTTCCTTTTCCGTCGGCCTGCCTTCGCGCTTGAAATAGCCGCCGGGAATCTTGCCGGCCGCATAGGTCTTTTCCTGATAGTTGACGGTGAGCGGGAAGAAATCGATTCCCGGCTTTTCGGCGCGCGCCGCAACGGCAGTGGCCAGCACCGTGGTTTCGCCATAGGTCACCAGCACGGCGCCATCGGCCTGACGGGCCATGCGCCCGGTTTCGAGCCTGAGACGCTTGCCGCCCCAGTCGAGTTCTTCGACGTCGATATTGAACATGTCTTTGAGTCCTTGTTGCCCTTCGCCGCCGCTGGAAAATCGCTCACCAACTCGTGGACGGCATCCCCTGTGGGCTATCTGAGACCGGCCCTATTGCCGGCCCCGGTATCGGGGATCGCGGGCGGCGATCGGTGATCCGCCCGCTCATGCTTTGGAAAATCCGCCTTAGAGCATGTTCCGCCAAAGTGCATGCACTTTGGCGACAAGAACATGCTCCAAGCAACTATGCTGGCGCGATTTCTTTTCGGCGAAGTGTTTCCACTTCGCCGGAAAGCGCGCTAGCGGCGGATGTCGAGACGCTTGATCAGCGCCTGATAGCGGGCATCGTCCTTCGACGTGAGATAGTCGAGGAGCGAGCGCCGCTTGCTCACCATGGT
>JANMQL010000120.1:0-2755 GCA_031370475.1 Hyphomicrobiales bacterium
GGGGCCGTTCGCATGTGTGAAAGGGATCGGCAATGGCCAATGTGGCGGTGGTCGGCGCCCAATGGGGCGACGAGGGCAAAGGCAAGCTGGTGGACTGCTGTCGGAGCGGGCCGATGTGGTGGTGCGCTTCCAGGGCGGCCACAATGCCGGCCATACGCTGGTGATCGACGGCGTCACCTATAAGCTGTCGCTACTGCCCTCCGGCATCGTCCGCCCGGGCAAGCTCTCGATCATCGGCAATGGCGTGGTCATCGATCCCTGGGCGCTGGCGGCGGAGATCGGCAAGCTCTCATCGCAGGGCATTGCGATTTCTCGCGACAATCTTCGCATCGCCGGCAATGCCACGCTGATCCTGCCCCTGCACCGCGAACTCGACCAGATGCGCGAGGCCGCCGCCGGGGCGGGCAAAATCGGCACCACCGGCCGCGGCATCGGTCCGGCCTACGAAGACAAGGTCGGCCGCCGGGCCATAAGGGTCAACGACCTCAACGATCTCACGACACTGGGTCCCAAGATCGACCGGCTGCTGGCGCATCACAATGCGCTGCGCCGCGGCCTGGCCCAACCGGAAGTCAAGGCGGCGGAGCTTCTGTCTCAGCTTTCGGAGATCGCGCCGAAGGTTCTCACTTATTCGGATGCGGTGTGGTCGCTGCTCGACGACCTGCGCCGCGATGGCAAGCGCATCCTGTTCGAAGGGGCGCAAGGCGTTCTTCTCGATATCGATCACGGCACCTATCCCTATGTGACCTCGTCCAACACGGTGGCGGGACAGGCGGCATCGGGCTCGGGGCTCGGGCCTTCGGCCATCGGCTATGTGCTGGGCATTGCCAAGGCTTACACGACGCGGGTGGGCTCCGGACCCTTCCCCACCGAGCAGGATAACGACATTGGCGAAACCATCGGACGGCGCGGCCGCGAATTCGGCACGGTGACGGGCCGCAAGCGGCGCTGCGGCTGGTTCGACGCGGTGCTGGTGCGCCAGGCGATCAAGACCTCCGGCATCCACGGCATCGCCCTCACCAAGCTCGACGTGCTCGACGGCCTCAAGGAGATCAAGGTCGGCGTCGGTTATATGCTGGACGGCAGGCGCCTCGACCGCTTTCCGGCGGCGGAAGAAGCCCAGAAGCGGGTGGCGCCCATTTACGAGAGTTTCGAAGGCTGGCAGAACACCACGGCGGGGGCGCGCTCGTGGGCGCAGCTTCCGGCCCAGGCGATCAAATATGTCAAATATCTCGAAGAGCTGATCGAGTGTCCGGTGGCGCTGCTGTCGACGTCTCCGGAACGCGACGACACGATCTTGATGAAGGATCCATTCGCCGATTAGAAGTCGCGCCGCTCGACGAAGAAGCCGTAGATCGACGTCAGCATGCCGGCGACGAACAAATTGAGGAAGATGTTGATCGCGACACTGACCGGTAGCTCGATGATGGTGCCGATCGCTGGCGGCAAGTGACTCAGCAGCGCGGTGAGGATAACCAGCGTTAGCCAGAGCGCGAAGACAATCGCCGTGCCGAGGAGCACGACACCCATGATCTGCCAGAAATTGCCCTCGCAGGCCTTCAGGGCGTCGGCCAGGCCGAAATCGGTGCGGCCGATCGCGATTGCCGGAAGTTTGAGCGACAACATGAAGCTGGCGGCGCCCATGGCGGCGGCGGCGGGCAGAGCCAGGATCACCGCCGGAGGCATGAGCGCCATAAGGATCGCCGCAAACAGCGCAACCGGCAAGAAAGTTATCAGCCCAATCAGCAGGGAATTGCCGGCGTAGCGCCAGACCGGACCGTCGAGGCGCAAACTGCCGAGCGCTGCCGGCAACTCGTCGCGCAGCACAAAACGATTCCAACTCACGGCGATCGAACTGAAGGCCGTCAGATTGACGGCAAGCAGGATAAAAATGAAGAGTCCGGCGCGGCCCGATAGCGGCGCGGCCGGCTCGCCAATGAAAAATTCGCCGATGAGATTGAGCGCCAGCAGGATAAGTATCCACAGCAGACAAATGCGGATTCCGGCACTGCGGTAAACGATGACCGAATTCAGGGCATGCTTGACCGCGGCCAGGATGGGAAGTTTGCGCATTGTGTCCGGTTCGTTGCGAGGACCGTTCACTAGCCGGGAATGCCCTTGGCGGCAAGCACGGGAACAGCAGCGGTTTCAGCGGCCGCTTCGCGCCCACGCTGCGGCAGGGCCTGGGCGAAGTTGCGCATGACGATTGCAGCGACATCTTCGACGCGGGCCGGGCGGCCAAGCAGATAACCCTGCGCCAGATCGCAGCCGAGTTCGCGCAGCGCCGTCAGCTGCTTGGCGGTCTCGATGCCCTCGGCGGTCACCGCAAGGCCGAGGCCGCGGCCCAATCTCACGATCGAACGCAAGACGCCGCGGGCGCTCGCCGCGGTATCGAGGGCGGCGACGAAGGCGCGGTCGATCTTGATCTTCGAGAACGGAAATTTCCACAAATAACTGAGACTCGAATAACCGGTGCCGAAATCGTCCAGCACCACGGCCACACCCATTTCGCGCAGGATGCGCAATTGCTCCATGACCACCTCGGATTCGCGCAGCAGGGTGCCTTCGGTGATCTCGACCTCGAGCCGGTAGGCCGGAAACTTGGCGAGATCGAGAGCGCGGTGGACATCCGAAATCAGGGTTCCCGAATAAAACTGGGACGGCGACAGGTTGACGGCGACGACCAGATGGGCCGGCCATTCGGCCGCCACCCGGCAGGCTTCGTCGAGACACCAGGCGCCAAGCCGCGAAATGA
>JANMQL010000137.1:0-2535 GCA_031370475.1 Hyphomicrobiales bacterium
TGACGCTCATGTGGTTGCGGGTATATTGCTCGCTCGCCTCGCGCAGCGGCTGGAAATCCCAGGGAAAGTGGTGGCCGCGCTTTAGGGCCTCGAACATCAGGAGGCGTGACTGCTGGCTGCGCAGCACCTCGGCATGGATGCGCGGGATGTCGAATTTCGTTTCGATTTCCTGGCGCATGGCGGCGGCAAGGACATGTGAGGCAGCGAGATTGTTCAGTTCGCCGGGATCGTCGTCGAGATTGAAGAGCTGATCGGGATCGCTTGGGCTGTGGATGAATTTCCACGGGCCGCGGCGCAGCATATAGATGGGAGCGATGGCGCCCTCGGCGAGATATTCGCCCCAGGCGGCGGCCTCGGGATTTTCCCTGGCTCCGGTGAGCAGCGGATGGAGATTGCGGCCGTCGACCTCGCGGGCGAGAGCGGCGCTGCCGCCATTTCCGAGGCTGGCGAAGGTCGGCAATATGTCGGCGAGGGTGACCGGCTCCTTGACGCGGCGCGCGGCAAAGCGCTGCGGCGACCAGACGATGAGCGGCACATGGGCGGAAGGTTCAAGATAAGACATCTTGTACCAGAGGCCGCGCTCGCCGAGGAAATCCCCATGGTCGGAGGTGAAGACGATCACCGTATTGTCGAGCTTTCCCGTCGCCTCCAGGGCCGCGATCATCTGGCCGAGGAGATCGTCGACATAGGAGATATTGGCGTAATAGCCGTGGCGGGCAGCGCGCAGGTCGGCCTCGGTCACGGTGTAATCGTCCATGGCCGAGACGTCGTAGAGGCGCTGGCTGTGGGGATCGAGCCTGGCGCGGGGCATTGCGGGAACGCGCGGCAGGTCGATGTCCGCGTCGCGATAGAGGTTCCAGAATTTGGCGCGCGCCGCATAAGGATCGTGCGGGTGGGTGAAGGAGGCCATCAGGCAGAAGGGCGCGTCCGCTTCGTAGCGGGCGTAATCGTAGATCTTGCGGATGGCGAGGAAGGCCACTTCGTCGTCGAATTCGAGCTGGTTGGTGATCTCGGCCACGCCCGGCTGCAGCACGCTGGTCATGTTGTGGTACCACCAGTCGATGCGCTCCTGCTTGAGACGCCAGTCGGGCGTCCAGCCGAAATCGGCGGGATAGATGTCGGTGGTGAGGCGCTCTTCGAGGCCGTGCAATTGATCGGGGCCGACGAAATGCATCTTGCCGGATAGGCACGTCCGGTAGCCTGCGAGGCGCAGATAATGGGCCCAGGTGGGGATGGCCGAGGGGAATTCGGCGGCATTGTCATAGACACCGGTGCGCGAGGGGAGGAGGCCGTTCATCACCGTGGCGCGGGCGGGCGCGCAGAGCGGGCTCGACGAGTAACAGTTCTCGAAGACGACGCCCTCGGCGGCGAGCTTCGACAGATGCGGGGTCTTGACCAATTTGTGGCCGTAGGCCGGCAGGAATTGCGCCGCCAGCTGGTCGGCCATGACGAAGAGGATGTTGGGTTTGGAATTTGCCATGGCAGCCATCTATAAGGGCAAGCATCGCCCATGAAAACGCTCTTGCTTACCCTCATCCGCATTTATCAGCTGAGCTTCTCGATGCTGTTCGGCCGCAACTGCCGCTACCTGCCCACTTGTTCCGACTATGCCAGCGAGGCGATCGCGAAGCATGGCGCCTGGCGCGGCTTCCTCATGGGCGTGGCGCGGGTGAGCCGCTGCCATCCGTGGGGCGGCGATGGTTTCGATCCGGTGCCCGACGTTTATGAGGGGCCGGTGTGGCGGCAAAAGCACAAGAACCAGCCGTAAAGGTTTCCACCGCCCCGATCTTGACCGGCGCGGGGCGCTGGCCCATAAGCCGAACCCGCAGAATCTTTCGTTCAACCCGTTGATATCGCTTACCTGCAAGTGTTGGCAGGAGTGAGCAGGAGGACCGATGATTACCTTGACCTTCCCCGATGGCGCCAAGCGCCAATATGACAGCGGGACCTCGGCCGCCCAGGTGGCCGCTTCGATCGCCAAGTCCCTCGAGAAGAAAGCCGTGGCCGCCGTGGTCAATGGCGCGCTCGCCGATCTCGCCGATCCGATCCCGGGCGATGCGACGGTGAAGATCGTGACGCGCGAGGATGCCGAGGCGCTGGAACTCATCCGCCACGATTGCGCCCATGTGCTGGCCGAGGCGGTGCAGGAGCTGTTCCCCGGCACCCAGGTGACCATCGGGCCGGTGATCGAGAACGGATTCTTTTACGACTTCTTTCGCAATCAGCCGTTCACGCCGGAGGATTTTCCGGTGATCGAGAAAAAGATGCGCGAGATCGTTGCCCGCGACAAGCCGTTTACCAAATCGGTGAAAACCCGCGAGGCGGCGAAGGAATTCTTCCGCGCCAAGGGCGAGCTGTTCAAGGTCGAGCTGGTCGATGCGATCCCCGGCAATGAGGACATCAAATTCTACGACCAGGGCGGCTGGATCGACCTGTGCCGGGGCCCGCACATGACCTCGACGGGCAAGATTGGCACCGCCTTCAAGCTGATGAAGGTGGCCGGTGCCTATTGGCGCGGTGATTCAAAGAACCCGA
>JANMQL010000141.1:0-6860 GCA_031370475.1 Hyphomicrobiales bacterium
GAGAGTTCGCGCACGCCCGACAGCGCCAATTGCAGGGTGCGCGGAATGGGCGTGGCGGTGAGGGTGAGCACATGCACGTTGGCGCGCATGTCCTTGAGCCGCTCCTTGTGACGGACGCCGAAATGCTGCTCCTCGTCGACGATCAGAAGGCCTAAATCGCGGAACTTGATGCTGTCGGCCAGCAGCGCATGGGTGCCGATGACGATGTCGATGTCGCCCGACGCCAGGTCCTTGCGCACAGCTTCCATCTCCTTGCGGGGGACGAGGCGCGAGGCCTGGGCGAGCCGCAGCGGCAGGCCCTTGAAGCGTTCGCCGAAGGTTGAGAAATGTTGCCGCGCCAGAAGCGTGGTCGGCACCACCACCGCCACCTGCTTGCCGTTCAATGCGGCGATGAAGGCCGAGCGCAGCGCCACCTCGGTCTTGCCGAAGCCGACATCGCCGCAGATCAAGCGGTCCATCGGGCGGCCCTTCTGCAGATCGTCGAGCACCGCCTCGATCGCCGCCAATTGATCCTCGGTTTCCTCGTAGGGAAAGCGGGCGCAGAATTCGTCGAAGGCGCCGTCGGGCGGCGCCAGGATGTCGCCGGGCTTCAATTCGCGCGCCGCCGCCGTCGCAATCAGGCTTTCGGCCATCTCGCGGATGCGTTCCTTGAGCCGCGCCTTCTTGGCCTGCCAGGCGCCGCCGCCCAAGCGGTCGAGCTGGGCGCCCTGCTCGTCGGAACCGTAACGGGTCAAAAGCTCGATGTTCTCGACGGGGAGGAACAGCCGGTCGTTGCCGGCATACATGATGAACAGGCAATCGTGCGGTGCGCCCTGCACCTCAATGGTCTTGAGACCCTCGAAGCGGCCGATGCCGTGATCGACATGGACGACGAGATCGCCCGGCGTCATGGCCGAGAGTTCGTTGATGAAGTCGGAAGCCTTGCGGCTCTTGCGGGCGCGGCGCACCAGCCGGTCGCCGAGAATATCCTGCTCGGCGACGACCACCAGATCGCCGGCCTCGAAGCCCTCCTCGATGCCGAGAACGATGAGATTGACGATTGCAGGATCACGGGCGCCCGCCTCCGCCCAATTTGTGGCGGCCGCAAGCGGCGCCAGCTCGTGGTCCTTGAGGATCGATTCCAGCCGTTCGCGCGAGCCGTCGCTCCAGGCGGCGATGACGACGCGGCGGCCAATCTTGCGGAGCGCCTCGGTGTGGGCCTTTACCGCTTCGTAGACATTGCCGCCCTTCTCGGCCCGCTCGGCGGCAAAGCCGCGGCCGCGCCGGACGCCGAAGGAAATGGCGGAGGCTTCCGGGCTTTCGAAGGGCGACAGCGCCAGGGTGCAGCGATCGGCCAGTTTTTCGGCCAGCTCCGCCTCGGGGAGATAGAGCGTCTCGGGTCTGATCGGCTTGTAGGGGGCGGCACCGAAATTCTGCTTGTCGAGAGCCTCGCGGCGGGCGTCATAGAATTCCTTTACCTGGTCGCGGCGCGCCGCACCCGCCTCGTCGGCCGCATGATCGAGAGAGACGGCGGCATCGGGCAGATAGTCGAACAAGGTTTCGAGGCGCTCGTGGAACAGCGGCAGCCAATGCTCCATGCCTTGATAGCGGCGGCCATTGGTGACCGAATCATAGAGCGGGTCGGCAATGTCGAGGCCGCCGAAGGCCGCCGCATAGGCGGTGCGGAAGCGGCCGATGGCCTCGGGAGTGAGCAGCACCTCATTGGCGGGATGCAGCACGATACGTTTCAGTGTGCCGGTCGAGCGCTGCGACTGCGGATCGAAGCTGCGGATCGATTCCAGCGTGTCGCCGAAATAGTCGAGGCGGACGGGCGCCTCGAAACCGGGTGGAAAGATATCGACGATGCCGCCGCGAACCGCGTAATCGCCGGGATCGACGACGCTGCCGGCGCGGGCGAAGCCGTTGCCGGCGAGAAAGGCGAGAAGGCTTTCCATGGCAGCACCCCGGCCGGGTGCCGCGGTGAAGGTAGTGCCGGCAATCAGACTTTTCGGCACGACGCGCTGCTGGATGGCGTTGACGGTGGTGAGCAGGATCAGCGGCTGCTCCACCGGCTCCATGAGGCGCGACAGGGTGGCAAGCCGGCGGGCGACGGTCTCGGCGGCCGGCGACACCCGGTCATAGGGCAGGCAATCCCAGGCGGGAAAGCGCGCCACCTCGAGTTCCGGCGCGAAGAAGGCAAGCTGCTCGGCAAGTGCGGCGAGGCGTTGATCGTCGAGGGCCACGTGGATCAACGGGCGGGCGCTCAGCTCGCGGGCGATTTCCGGAAGCAGCATGGCATCGAAGCCCTGCGGCACGCCGGAGACGGGAACCCGGCCCGTGAGACCGAGCCTGGGGTTGAGGCGGGAAAGATCAATCATGGACGGAAATCGAGGCTCTCATCGAGCAGCGGGCTGCGCAGATGGGTGGGAACCGGCTCCCGCCGCGTCGCCCAGGCCAGCAGCTCCTGATCGGGCAGATCGATGACGACCTCAAGCTGGTCGAGCTCGGCGGCCGTCATGGCTGCAATCCGGGCCCCGGCAAAGCCCCCCAATATCAGGTCCATTTCCCTGATACCGCGATGGCTGGCGCGCCATAAGAGCCGCTTGCGGCGGGTTTCGGAATGTTCGGTGGCGGATGTCATGGCGCGGTGCATAGACCGAAGCGGAAGTGGCTGCAACGCCGTCCAGTTTCCGGTCATGGGTTGCTTTGAATTTCCGCTTTTGGATGCTTCAGCGAAGCTACGGTTTTGGGGTTCTTAGAACGCGCCGTCTGCGCCGTGCGCTTCATCGCCGATGAGAGCCGGTAAAAATGTGCAGATCACGCGCATGCGGATCATGGTGCGAATACGATGGCGATCATGGTCGTTCATTGCATACATGGTTCCAGGTCCGATCTCATGCACGGTCCCGTCCAGTTCCAGAAGCGACGGCCCATTCGGCGGATCGCCAGCCTATTCGGACTTAATGAGCTTCTTGAGATTGGCTCTGTCGTCTTCGCTCCATCCAGCGGGATCTTCACCGTGAGCAATCGCGGCATGGAGCTCGATGAGTTTTATGACTTCCGCTTCTGTTTTAGCGGAGAAATGGCCCGGACATGCTTCCATTCCCGGGTAATCCTTACAGGCATACGAGTAAGCTGTCTTCATGGCGCTTTCCTTTCATGAACGGATGGCCCGAAAATTCAAAATTCTTGAGAGGTCGGCAAACCATCGTTGAGCTTCACCCAGGGCTGCCGGTGCGAAACATAAACATGACGAGTGGGCGTGGCGATTGAGGGGTCATCGAGTGTCGGGGCTAAAAACCAGACCTTTCCTGCCCAGTCCTGCCCGGACCAGTCTCCCTTTGCGACGTAAGTTAATGACGTGCCGCAATTGCCGCAAAATCCGCGTTCGACGCCCGGCGAGGTTTCACAAATCTTGATCTCCCCTTTGGTGACCTTGAAGTTTTCACTTTTCGCTCCGCACCATGTCGCAAACGCGGCTCCCACCGCCCTTTGGCAGGAGTGGCAGTGACAATGGGCCGACGAGTCGGGTGAGCCGCGCAACAGGTAACGGACCGCTCCACACAGGCAGCCGCCCTCATGGTTTTCACTTGTCTCATTCATGTCCATCGGCTCCCAACACTACGAATATGTACGCAATGACCAATGTCAGTATCCGGCATAATCGCTGAAAATATGACATTAAATCGGTTCGCGCAGACCGATCGTCATTGTCTGGGCGTTGACATCGTTGGTCAAATGCCGGCTCAATGCGACTCAAATAATTTGCGCATATGCAAGAAATACTAACAAATGGACTGGGCCGGCTTTCCTTCACTCAATAGCCTCAAGGCGTTTTCCGCCGTGGCAGAACTCGGGAACTATTCACGGGCCGGCGCCGCTCTGAACGTCACTCACGCAGCGGTGAGTCAACAAATCAAGGCGTTGGAAGGACGGCTGGGCGTGGCCCTTGTTGTCCGGAATGGGCGCAAAATAGTCCTCACAGAAGAAGGAACGGCACTGGCCCGGGAGTTGGCGGAAGGATTCGCCACCATTCGCAAAGGCATCGACGCCCTGACCGGAGCTGACGCCAATCGTCCGGTGCAAATCACCACCTCGCCGGCTTTCGCGGTGATGTGGTTGATGTCGAGGATCGTGGATTTCCAGCGGCAGCATCCGGGGATCACACTGCTGCTGAACCCCACCTCGGAAATGGTGGAGCTGAAGCCGGGTGGCATCGATCTGGCAATCCGTTACCGGGAAGGTCGCGGGCCGGACACGGGATTAGACCCGGTTCTGATCGCCGATATGGTCGTCGTCGGAACGCCGGAGCTGATTGGCAGGCAAGAGTTCACCGACCCGGCGATGCTTGCCGATATGCCGTGGCTGCAGGAACTTGGCACCAATGAAGTTGCGCACTGGATGGAACGGCACGGTGTCACACCGACACGGCCACTTATCATCACTCACATGCCGGGCAATCTGATCATGGAGTCGGTGCGGCGCGGTGACGGGATCACCTACACCGCACGCCCATTCGTCGAGAAGGAACTCCAATCCGGACAACTGGTTGGGTTGTTTTCAGACGAGGTGTTTGGGACATACTACATCCAACCCCGCCCCGGTGTGCTCAGTCCATCGGCAAAGCTTTTTGTGACGTGGTTGAAACAACAGGCGACACGCCGGGCGTCGGTTCGCCTTTGAAGCCAACGATTTTGCCTTGTGGCCCAAAGCGGAATTTCAAGCCGATCCCCCACCGAACTTCCCCGAGACCCAAGGCTTTTCATCCGCCGCGTGTTGGCGCAGAATGGCCGCGACAGACGCGCCAAGGAGGGACCGAGCATGATCATCTATCCCGATCTCGAGCTTCGCCTGGGACGTCTCGTCAATCTGGTGCGCAACCGGATCGACAGTCCGCTGGTCTATGACGTCGATCCGGTGGCGGCGGCCCATGACCTCGCAGCTGAGGGCGCGCAGTGGCTGCATGTCGTCGATCTCGACGCGGTGTTCGACGACGGCCACAACAACGATATCATCAAGGAAATCATTCGCACCGCCAATTGCCCGGTGCAGGTTGGCGGCGGCATAAGGTCGATGGAGAAGGTCCATGCCTGGATGGATGCCGGAGCGGGCCGCGTCGTCATTGCCACCGCTGCGGTGAAATATCCGCATTTCGTCAAGGCGGCCCACGACCTCGCCGCGCAGGGGGCGCAGTGGCTGCATGTGGTCGATCTCGATGCCGTGTTCAATCTGGGCGAGAACACCGCCGTCATCAAGGAAATCATCCGCACCGCCGGGTGTTCGGTGCAGGTGGGCGGCGCCATCCGGTCGATGGAAAAGGTTCATGCGTGGATGGATGCGGGCGCCGCCCGGGTCGTGATCGCCACGGCCGCGGTCAAGTATCCGCATTTCGTCAAGGCCGCGGCCGGCGCCTATCCCGATTCCGTCGTGGTCAGCGTCGACGTGCGCGGCGGGCGGGTGGTGGTCGAAGGCTGGGCCGAGACGACGACCTTCACGCCCCTCGAGTTCGTCCATCAGTTCGAGACTATCGGTCTGGCGGCCATCATCTATACCGACATCGACCGCGATGAAGATCACCCGGAAAGCAGCATGGCGCATATCACGGAACTTGCCGCCAAGGTGCGCATCCCGGTGATCGGCAGCGGCGTGGTCAAGACGCTCGACGATATTTCGACACTCTCCTATCTGCCCAATATCGCCGGCGTGATCACCAGCCGGGCGCTGTTCGGCGGCGCCTTCACCTTCTCCGAGGCCGATGGCATCGCCACTGGGTCGCATGGGCCGACGGCGCCGTTTTTGTGATTGCCCGCCGGGGCCTATGGCTTAATTAGGGCCCATGCGTCCCGCCATCCTCAATCCGCTGTTCGCCGGCGCCGCCGCCATCAAGGGCATCGGCCGCAAGCTCGACAAGACCCTGGCGAAATTGCTGCGGCCCGGAGCCGAGGAGACGGGCGAGGCGGCCCGCATCGTCGATCTCTTGTTTCACCTTCCCTCGGGCCTGGTCGACCGGCGCTACCGGCCGCATATCGCGGACTTGCCGCGCGAGGGCATCGTCACCATCGAAGTCAGCGTCACCCGCCACCGGCCGCCACCGCGCGGCAGGCGCGTGCCCTACCGGGTCGATGTGGCGGATGAGACGGGGGCGTTGACGCTGGTATTCTTCCACGGCGTGGCCGAGCATTTGCAAAAGCTCCTGCCGGTGGGCGAGCGGCGCTTCGTCTCGGGTGCCATCGAATGGTACGAGGGCCTGCCGCAGATGGTTCATCCCGACCATGTGGTGACGGCGGAAGATTTCGAGCATCTGCCGCTGATCGAACCCATCTATCCGCTGACCGAAGGGCTGTCCGGCAAGGTGCTGGCAAAGGCGATCCGGGTGGCGCTCGATGCCATCCCCACCCTGCCGGAATGGCAGGACGAAGCCTACCGGCAGCGCCACGGCTGGCCGGATTTCGCCGCGGCACTGCGCACCCTGCATCATCCGGAAACGCCGGCGGCGCTTCTGCCCGACGCGCCGGCGCGGATGCGGCTGGCCTATGACGAGCTGCTCGCCAACCAATTGGCGCTGTCGCTGGTGCGCGGGCGCATGAAGAAGGCCAGCGGCCGCAGCCTTCCCGGCACTGGCGACAAGCGCGCGGCGATCGTCGCCGCCCTGCCCTATAGCCTGACGGGATCGCAGACGACGGCGATTGCCGAAATCCTGCGCGACATGGCGGCGGACGAGCGCATGCTGCGGCTGCTGCAGGGCGATGTCGGGTCGGGCAAGACGGTGGTGGCGCTACTGGCGCTCGCCGCGGCGGTCGAGAGCGGCGCCCAGGGCGCTTTCATGGTGCCGACGGAAATTCTGGCGCGCCAGCATTTCGCCAATCTTGGGCCCTTTTGCG
>JANMQL010000144.1:0-3529 GCA_031370475.1 Hyphomicrobiales bacterium
CGTCCACCCGCGCGAGATATTCGTCATCGAGGGCCACACGGACGCGGTCGGCTCGGATGAATACAATCTGCGCCTGTCGCGCCAGCGCGCCCGGGCGGTGATGCAGGCCCTCACCACCTATTACGTGATCCCCGAGGAAAACCTGCGCACCGTCGGCTATGGCGAGCGCTTCCTCAAAATCCCCACCCCGGAGCCCGAGGGCGAAAACCGCCGCGTCTCCATCGCCCGCGCCACGGCGCTGATCGGCGAGGCGAATGAATGAGAGTTCTAGCGCCTTTGTGAGGCGCGAATACCCTGCAGCACCACTTCGAGGCCGGCCTCGAAGGTCTTGAGGTGGTCCTGCGGCTGAAAGAAGGGTCCGACGGCGGCGATCGACGGGAAATTGCTCGCGAATTCGTCGCCGGACACCGGCTCGGCGGCACTTGGACCCTTGGCATAACCCGCCGTCTCGTCCAGGCACGCACCGGTCAGGTAATAGCCGAAAATCCGGAATTGCTGCGCCCGGACTGCAACTGAGAGGCCTCCAGCTTCGAAGACCTTGAGCACCCGGTCGAGAAGCCCGAGCGCCACCCGGGTGTTGAGCCGGTGCACGGCAAGCAGCGGGTAAAAGCCCGGATGCTTGAGCGCCATGGCGCGATAACTGTAGGCGATCCGGCGCAAGTGTTCGATCCAGTCGTCACCCGATGGCGCAACCGCAATGTCCGCCATGCAGCAGTCGACCATCGCGTCGAACAGATGCGCCTTGCTCGGAAAGTAATGGTAGATGCTCATTGCTTCGCAGCCGAGCTCTTCGGCGAGCAGGCGGGTGCTGAAGGCGGCCAGCCCGCGGCGGTCGGCGAGCGCGAAGGCGGCCGCCACGATCCGCTCATGGCTGAGAGGTTCGCGGACCTTCCTTTTAGTCCCGATGCGCTTGCGTTCACTCATTCGTGACTTGCATTCTTACACCGTAAGAATATGGATTGCAAGCGCCCTTACAGTGTAAGGGTGCAATAATAAACCAAGGAGCGAACGCCATGTTGAAATCCATCTCGAAAATCGCCGCCGCTGCGTCGCTGTGCTGGCTGGTGCAGATTCCGGCCCAGGCCCTGGCCGATGAAGCAACCGTCATTGGCGCGAGTGAAGTCATGTTCAGCCCCGCCGATCCGGCCCACCCGGATGCCGGCGAGGAAATTGCCGTGCTGGCGGGGGATCCCTCCAAGCCCGGCCCGTTTGTAGCGCGAATGCGGGTCAAGGCCGGAACCATGGACCCCACCCACAAGCATTCGATGCCGGAATATGTGTCCGTCCTGTCGGGCAAGGCGCTGATGAGTTTCGGCGAGAAACCGGACAAGTCAAAAGCGGTGACGCTGACGGCCGGCAGCTTCCTGTATCTGCCCGGTGGCCAGTACCACACGCTGTGGGTCGAGGAAGACGCCGTCGCCGATCTCTATGCCACGGGCCCCTTCGACCAGACTTTTGCCGCGGCCCAGTGAAGCCCAGACCAGCGGTCTGTATATAATTGCCGAAACCGGACTGTTTTTGCGGACCACAGCAAGCTAATGACGGGGCTCCCTGAAGGAGCCCCGCCGTGCCGTGCCAGTTGTCGGTCAATGTCAACGCCATCGCCTACTTGCGCAACCGGCGCGATCTGCCCTGGCCGTCGGTCGAAGACCTGGGGCGCATTGCGCTCAAGGCCGGCGCCCATGGCCTCACTGTCCATCCGCGCCCCGACGAGCGCCATATCCGCGCCGCCGATGTCCCCATCCTGCGTCATCTGATCCGCGTGGAATTCCCCGGCCGCGAATACAATATCGAGGGCTATCCCGACGAACGCTTTCTCAAGCTCATCGAGACTCACAAGCCCGATCAGGTAACGCTCGTTCCCGACAATCCCGCCCAGGGCACCTCCGATCATGGCTGGAACATCGCCGGGAATCGCGACTTTCTGGCAGGCGTGATCGCCCGCATCCACCGCGCCGGCTTGCGCGTTTCCCTGTTCGTCGATCCCGACCCGGCAGCCCCGGCGCTGGCCAAGCAGGCGGGCGCCGACCGCGTCGAAATTTATACCGGCCCCTATGGCGGCGCCCTCGATTCCGCCGATGCCAAACGCGAACTCGCCAAATTGGCCGCGACCGGAAAGGCGGTCGCGGCTGCGGGCCTCGGCCTCAATGCCGGACACGATCTCACCCGTGCCAATCTTCCCGCTTTGGTCGCGGCCCTGCCCAACCTCCTGGAAGTGTCGATTGGCCATGCCATCGCCGCCGACGCCTTGACTTTCGGCCTGGCCGAAACCGTGCGATTGTTCCGCCATGCCATCGGCGATGCCTGAACTCCTCACTCTCCTCACCATCGGTCTCGTGCAACTCCTGGCGGTGATCTCGCCGGGGCCGAGTTTTCTCATCACGGCGCGCACCGCCGTGGCCGGCTCGCGCCTCGATGGCTTCAAGGTGGCCCTCGGCCTCGGCGCCGGCACGGTGATCTGGTCGGCTGCCGCACTTCTCGGCCTCAACATCGTCTTCCGTTCCGTGCCGGTCCTGTTCATCGTCATGAAAATCGCCGGCGCGCTCTTTTTGTTGTGGATCGCCTGGCAGATTTTCCACCATGCCGCCGAACCCATCGCACTCGAAGCCGAGGCGGGGCCGGCCGGCCGCCCCTTCGTCAAGGGCTTCCTTACCCAGATTTCCAACCCCAAGGTCGCCGTCTTCTTCGGCTCGATTTTCATCGCCATGCTGCCGGCCCAAGTGCCCCTGTGGATGACACTGGCGCTCATCGCCATAGTCACCTTCAACGAAGTCTGGTGGTATTCGGCCGTCGCCCTGTTTTTCGGCTCGCCCCCCGTCCGCAACTTTTATCTCCGCGCCAAGCAGTGGATCGACCGGATCGCCGGCCTGTTCCTCGGGGCACTCGGCTTGCGGCTCCTGTGGGCGGCCAGGGAGGCCGCATAGGCCCCATCCCGCATTGCCGCTTGCCTAATGTGCCCGCCCTCGCTATTCCCGCGCCAGCTTTCAACGGGGGTTCAAGATCATGCGCGTTTACTATGACCGGGATGCCGACGTTAATCTGATCAAGGGCAAGAAACTGGTGATCGTCGGCTATGGCAGCCAGGGCCGCGCCCATGCCTTGAACCTCAAGGATTCCGGCGCCAAGACCATCGCTGTCGCCCTCAAGGCCGGCTCCGCCACCGTCAAGAAGGCCGAAGCCGACGGCCTCAAGGTCATGACCGTCGCCGAGGCCGCCAAATGGGCCGACCTGATGATGATGGCCACTCCCGACGAACTCCAGGCCGATATCTGGCGCGACGAGATCGCCCCCCATATCCGCGACGGCGCGGCCATCGCCTTCGCCCACGGCCTCAATGTGCATTTCAACCTGATCGAGCCGAAGAAGACCCTCGACGTCATCATGATCGCCCCCAAGGGCCCCGGCCACACGGTGCGCGGCGAATACCAGAAGGGCGGCGGCGTTCCCTGCCTGATCGCCATCCATCAGGACGCCTCCGGCAATGCCCATGACCTGGCGCTCTCCTATGCGTCGGGTGTCGGCGGCGGCC
>JANMQL010000165.1:0-7464 GCA_031370475.1 Hyphomicrobiales bacterium
CATGCCGTCGATATTCTCTCAGGCGCGGCCCGGACCGGCGCCCGCGTCGTCATCTACGACTGGCATGCCGATTGGATCGGCTCGGGCCTCGCCGAGAGGCTTGCCGCCGACGGCGTGCATGTGCGCCTCGCCGTCAACGGCATGTGCGCCGCCGCCAATATCCAGTCCTATATCCGTTTCGAGATCATCGCCCGCCTGTACAAGCTCGGCGTCGAAGTGCATCCATGGCTCCGCCTCTATGGCGCCGACGGCCGCACCGCCTATTTCATCCACACCGCGGCGCGCGAGCCCGTGGTCTTCGAGGATGTCGATACGCTGGTGCTGGCGGTCCCCAATCACCCGGTCGACGAGCTCGCCGGGGCGGTCAGGTCGCAGGCCATCGAATTGCACATGATCGGCGATTGCCTCACCCCGCGCACGGCGGAGGAAGCCGTCTATGAGGGCTTGAAGGCGGGCATGGCGGTTTAGAGCCTCGTAAATGCTCTTTAACTATTAATTACGTCATCCCGGCGAAAGCCGGGACCCATTGAACTCTTTCTGCCGGCACACTGCTTGCGGAGATCGCTCAGGGGGTCCCGGCTTTCGCCGGGATGACGCCCGGTGGGGACCGCCGAGATTTACCCGCAAATCGTCTTCAGCGCCTGCCACTCTTCATCGCTGAGCACCGGGCGCGGTGTCACGCCTGCGGGCAAGGGCCGGATCGCGGCGATGCGCTCGCCGGTACCGGGATGGGTGGAGAAAATAGAGCCGATCGTGCCGAAAGTGCCGCCCGCCGCCTTGCCTTCGTCTTTCAATATGCGCTCGAAGAACCGCTTGAGGCCCATGGGATCGATGGCCGCTGCCTCCAGCGTCGCCTGGGCATAGGCGTCGGCCTGGCGTTCGGCTTCGCGCGAATATTGCAGGATGGTGGCCAGCCCGGCCGCCGTGCCGATCGTGTCGCCGCCGCCGCCGCCGGTTGCCGCGCTGAACAGGAGCTGCAGGCCGGTGGCGCGGATCAATTGCGCCTCGGCGTGGCGGTGGACGACATGGCCGAGTTCATGGGCGAGCACGCCGGCCACTTCTTCCGGCGTCTCGGCCTTGGCAAGAAGCTCGCCCATCACGATGATGCGTTCGCCCGGAAGCGTGAAGGCATTGGTCACCGGAATATCGTAGATGTGGATCGCCACCGGCGGCATGGCGGCCGCGCCCTCGGCGAGCCGCGCCGTCAGCCGCGCGAGCGCCGCCGTTCCCGCCGCAGCCTGGCAGCGTCTGGCGCCTTCGACGAAGGAGGTCTCGGTCTGCTGGCCGATGCGCTGGCGCCAGGTATCGGGCATGACCATGGCCAGTTGCTGGGGCGCGACCTGCAGCGTCAGATAGCCGAGCGCGGCGACTGCCGCGAGACCGCCGGCGATCCAGCCCGCCACTTTGGCGATCTGGCGAGGTGCCACGCCGCCGCGCAGATGCGGCGCCGCCGCGGCCATGACGGAGACGAAATCGTCGTTGCGGATGACCAGGCGCGCCCCCGGCCGGTCGCCATGGGCGAGGCGGAAGGGGTGACCGGTTTGCGGGGGCTCGATGGCCATCAATGCCGCGAAGGACCAGTCCTGCGGCGGCGTATCCGGACCCGAGAATTGCAGACCGCCCGCCGCCATGACCGCCACGACCTCGTGGTCGGTTGCGGTGGCGCCATCGAAATAGACGGCCCGCGTCTGCATCAGAATCCGCCCACGTCGAGGGCGTCGGCAAGGCCCTCGCCGGTCGTGCCCAGGGGATCGGTCGGCTGCTCGATGCCGTCGATGTCGATGGTGCCTTCAATCCGGATACGGTCGCACAGGAAGCGCACCAGCCTTTGCTGGATGAAGGGCCTGGCGATGCCGAGGGTGAATATCCACAAAAGAAAATTGCCGACCGCCAGCTTGATGACGCTCCAGGCCGTGGCATCGAAGCGGAATTGTGCCCGGTCCGCCGTGGTGTAGTCGGCGAAGATCCTGAGCTCCCTGGCCGTATAGAAAGACCAGATGACTGGATAGAAAGCGAAAGCCAGGAAATAAGCAAGCAGAATAGGCGCCACGAGCAGGGCGGCCATGGCGCTTTGATCCGGCGGACTGTTGTTCTCGCCGGCGCTCTTGAAAATTTGTGAAAGCGTGTCGCCGAAGATCGCGTAGATTGCCAATCCGGCGCCGGCCAGCATCGCCACCAGAACCGCCAGCGTCAGGAACCAGCACAGCGCATAGGTCGGATAGAGCGGCCCGGCCCGGCCCTTGAATTTGAACGGCATGCTGCCGAAGCGCATGTCGCCGATCATTTGCTGCTGCAGATTGAAGTTCATGACCGGCGTTGACCATCCAAGCGTCATGCCGCGGGCGAGAATGGCGCCGAAATACATCAGCGAATAGGTCATCGACGAGCCCGCGAGCGTGCCTCTGATGCCGCGCCACAGGGTGCGCGTGAGCTGATAGCGCCGGGCCCGGTAGACGGCAGCGCCCCATAGCACGCCAATTGTCAGAAAAATCAGCATCTGCATGCCGAAGATCGCCGGATGCTGCGGCCCATAGACCAGATTGATGGCCGAAATCGCGATGATGAAGGGCAGGCCGAAAATGGCAAAGACGATCAGCGCGCCCTTGAACAGCTCCATGCCCCGGCCGGTATATTCGAGCGGCTCGCCGTTGATGTGGACGCAGCTCCAGATATGGCGGCGCACATTGGTCTTGGCCCAGAACCGGTAGACCGACAGGGTGACGATGCCGAGCAGGAAATTGACGATCGACAGCCTGAGCAGGCCGCTGCGCGGCACATAGTCGATGCGGATGGGTTGGCCCGCTGGGAGGGCATCGTTAGGTATGGTTTCGGTTGTATTTTCGGCCATGCGGAAAACTACCCCGGCAAACGTGAATGTGACCTAAAAGCCAGGCAGGGTAATTCTACCTTTGATGTGATATTAATGCCACAAGGTGACGATTTGTGAAGCCTGCCCAAATCCGCGCCACATTGAACCCTTGATCCGCCCAATTTGGCCAATAGCGTCAAGCCGTTCCCGAGACTCGGGAACGGGGGGTAGGGGCGTCCAAACACCGGGGCGGCAAACTGGGGTGGCGATGCGCGGGCCGAAGGCAAGGGCCGGCGCATTCCGGAATCGATTGCCGTCCGATTTGAGAGTTTCAATGGCTGTGCCGACGTTACAACCTGAAAAATGACAAAACGCTGACACAGGATCCATTCATGGACGCGAAATCCATCGGCAAGAACAGCCTTCCCAGCCGCCACGTGACGGAAGGGCCCCAGCGCGCGCCGCACCGCTCCTACTATTATGCGATGGGCCTCACCGCCCAGCAGATTCACCAGCCATTTGTCGGTGTCGCCTCGTGCTGGAACGAGGCCGCGCCCTGCAACATATCCCTGATGCGCCAGGCCCAGGCGGTGAAGAAGGGCGTGGCCGCCGCCAACGGCACGCCACGCGAGTTCTGCACCATCACGGTCACCGACGGCATCGCCATGGGCCACCAGGGCATGAAGGCCTCGCTGGCGTCGCGCGAGGTGATCGCCGACTCGGTCGAGCTCACCATGCGTGGCCATTGCTATGACGGGCTCGTCGGGCTTGCCGGCTGCGACAAGTCGCTGCCCGGCATGATGATGGCCATGCTGCGCCTCAACGTGCCCTCGGTCTTCATCTACGGCGGCTCGATCCTGCCCGGCACCTTCAAGGGCAAGCCCGTGACCGTCCAGGACGTGTTCGAGGCGGTGGGCAAGCATTCGGTCGGCAACATGTCGGATGCCGATCTCTATGAGCTCGAGCAGGTCGCCTGTCCCTCGGCCGGCTCGTGCGGGGCGCAATTCACCGCCAACACCATGGCGACGGTGGCCGAGGCCATCGGCCTGGCGCTGCCCTATTCCTGCGGCGCGCCGGCCCCTTACGAAATCCGCGACACTTTCTGCTTCACCGCGGGCGAGCAGGTGATGGAATTGATCGCCCGCAACATCCGCCCGCGCGACATCGTCACCCTGAAGGCGCTGGAAAATGCCGCGACCGTGGTGGCGGCGTCGGGCGGCTCCACCAATGCCGCCCTGCATCTGCCGGCCATGGCCCATGAATGCGGCATCAAGTTCGATCTCTTCGACGTCGCCGAAATCTTCAAGCGCACCCCCTATATCGCCGATCTCAAGCCCGGCGGAAAATACGTCGCCAAGGACATGTACGAGGCGGGTGGCATTCCGCTCTTGATGAAAACGCTGCTCGACCACGGCTTCATGCACGGCGATTGCATGACGGTGACGGGGCGCACCATGGCCGAGAACATGGCCAGCGTGAAATGGAACCCGGACCAGGACGTGGTCCGCCCGGCGAACAAGCCGATCACCAAGACCGGCGGCGTCGTCGGTCTCAAGGGCAATCTCGCCCCCGAGGGCGCCATCGTCAAGGTGGCCGGCATGACCAACCTGAAATTCTCCGGCCCGGCCCGCTGCTTCGACAGCGAGGAAGCCTGCTTCGAGGCGGTGAAGGACCGCAAATACAAGGAAGGCGAAGTTCTGGTCATCCGCTACGAGGGTCCGCGCGGCGGCCCCGGCATGCGCGAGATGTTGTCGACGACCGCGGCCCTTTACGGCCAGGGCATGGGCGACAAGGTGGCGCTCATCACTGATGGCCGCTTCTCGGGTGCCACCCGCGGCTTCTGCGTCGGCCATGTCGGCCCCGAAGCCCAACTCGGCGGGCCCATCGGACTGTTGAAGGACGGCGACATTATCACCCTCGATGCCATTGCCGGCACGCTCGCCTGCAATGTCAGCGATGCGGAATTCGCCGCCCGCAAGAAGAACTGGAAACCGCGCGAGCACGGCTATGGCTCGGGCGCGCTTTGGAAATATGCACAGCAGGTCGGCCCTGCTGTTGCGGGTGCGGTAACGCATCCGGGAGGATCGAAGGAAGGTGTTTGCTACGCCGACATCTGACGGCTGCGGCAACGGCGGCGTTGCGCGTATGACGCGGACCGGTCTGGTGGCGGTTCTGGCGCTGCTGTTGCTTGCGCTTCTCTCCCCGCGTGCCGCGCGCGCCGAGGAGGGTGCGTTGGCCGAATTCTATTCTTATCTGCCGGCCGCCCCCGACCTCCATCTGCCGGAAATCGACATCCCGTTCTGGACCGACGATTTCAAGAAGGGCAAGAAGGCCTACAAGAACGGCAATTATGCCCGCGCCTTGAAGTATCTCCGCCTTGCCTCCGACGACGGCAACATCGCCGCCGACTGGTATCTCGGCCACATGTACCGCACCGGCCGCGGCGTGCCGCGCGACGATGCCACGGCCTACTCGTATTATTCGCGGGTGGCGGATCTCTATGATCCCGAGGAGCCCGACCCGAAGCGGTTGCGCATCTGCGTCGACGCCCTGGTGCGTATCGCCGATTATCAGCGCACCGGCATTCCCGCCGCCGGCGTCGCGCGCGATCCCGCCGCGGCGGCGCGCACCTATCTAAAGATCGCCACCACCTACGGCCACCCGGCGGCGCAATTCGCCCTCGGCATCATGAATATCGGCGGCGAAGGCGTGAAGCAGAACCCGCAGCAGGGCCTCAAATGGCTGATCGCCGCGGCGCGCAAGCGCCATGCTCCGTCCGAGGCCTATCTTGGCGACTTGTATTGGGCCGGCAAGCTGGTGCGCCTCGACCGCACCCGCGCCGTCATGTGGTATATCCTCGCCCAGCAATCGGCGCGTCCCGAGGAAAACCCGGAAATCTTCGACACCTTCGACCGGCTCGTGGCCTCGGTTAGCGACGACGAGCGCCTCGAAGCCGAAGCCCGGGCCCGCGTCTGGGCCGATCAGTACCCGGCCCAGCCCAATCGCAGCGCCTCGGCGGAGCAGTGAGCGTGGCTTACGGCCGGCGGCCCGGGCGTGTGAGGATATAGCCGGAAACCGCCACCAGCATGACCGCCCCTACCGCGGCGAGCCATGCCGGCGCTGGGGTCGCAAACCGTAGATAGGCAAACGACCCCGCCATCATCGCCACGGCCAGCAATTTGGCCTTGACCGGAATGACGCCGAATTCCTCCCAGTCGCGGATATAGGGGCCCAATTTCGGATTGCTTCTGATCCGCTGCGCCAGGCGCGGCGAGGAGCGGCTGAAGGCCCACAGCGCCACCAGCAGGAAAGGCGTGGTGGGCAACACCGGAAAGATCACCCCGACAATGCCCAGTCCGACGCTCGCCCAGCCGAGGGCGAGGTAGGCGGGACGGGTAAAAGTTGCAAAAACCATGATGATTCCGTCAGACTTGCTAAAGCGCCGCCGTTCATGCGATCAACCGGGCGTCATGGCAAGGCCCGAACCCGAGACACCCATCGAAAGCGCCGGCATCGGCCCCAAGCCGCACAGCTCCGTTCTCGGCCGGCTGCGCGCCTATTTCTTCACCGGCCTGGTGATCACGGCACCCATCGCCATCACCATCTGGGCCACCTACTGGTTCGTCACCTTCTTCGACGCCTGGGTGAAGCCGCTCATTCCGGCGCTCTACAATCCCGACACCTATCTGCCCTTCAAGATTCCGGGCTATGGCCTGATCTTCGCCCTCGCCGCCATCACCTTCATCGGCGCGCTGGCCGCCAATCTCGTCGGCCGCACCATGATCGGCTGGTGGGACAAGCTCCTCGACCGCACGCCCATCGTGCGCTCGGTTTACAAGGGCTCGAAGCAGATATTCCAGACCATCTTCTCCCAGAAGGGCGCCTCCTTCCGCCATGTCTGCCTGGTCGAATGGCCGCGCAAGGGCACCTGGTCGCTGGCCTTCGTGGCGCGCGAGATCGACGGCTCGGAAGTGGGCCTCGAAGCCGGCCGCAAGATGTATGCGATCTATGTCTCGACCACGCCCAACCCGACCTCCGGCTATGTCTTTTTCGCCGATGCGGCGGAGGTGCGCATTCTTTCGATGACGGTGGAGGACGGATTGAAGCTGGTCATTTCCATGGGCCTGGTGTTTCCCGGCAAGCCGCTGCCGGCGGCCGTCGAGAAACGGCTGGCGCGGCGCAAGCCTAGCCGGCGGAAAGCAACCTGACCGCTTCGTCGCGCTCGAAGAGATAGAGCAGCACCCGCAACGCCTCGCCGCGCGGGCTCACCAGTGTTGCATCGCGCGTCAGCATCAAGGCCGCATCGTCGCGCGCCGCCGCCAGCAACTCGCCATGCCGGGCGAGATCGGCCATGCGGAACACCGGCAGGCCCGACTGGCGCGTGCCCAGCATTTCGCCCGCTCCCCTGAGCCGCAAATCCTCCTCGGCGATGCGGAAGCCATCCTCGGTCTCGCGCATGATGGTCAGCCTCGCCTTGGCCGTCTCGCCCAGGGGCTCGCGGTAGAGCAGAAGACATACGGACTTCGCCGCGGGCCCGGCCCCCCCCCCCCCCCGCCGTTTTAAAGTTTTTAGTGACCAAACCCGGGGGGTGTAGGAAACCCACAACCCCGCGTAGGGGGCAAAGAGGGCCCCAAAAGTTTAAGGAGGGGGAAAAA
>JANMQL010000322.1:0-10455 GCA_031370475.1 Hyphomicrobiales bacterium
CAGGTTCTTGGCCGCGGGCGCCGGCCAATGGTTGCCGGGCTGGACTTTGGAGTTTTGCGGAAGGGTGAATTGGACCATTATTCCTCTACTCCCATCAATACACCCGCGCCTTCGGCTTGATGTAGGCGATGTCCTTGGACATGGTGTAGTCGTGCACCGGGCGGTAGGAAAGGCGCACCTTGCGCTTGGCCCCGTCCGTCCAGGCCAGCGTGTGCTTCATCCATTTCTTGTCGTCGCGCTTGGGGAAATCCTCCCGTGCATGGGCGCCGCGGCTTTCCTCGCGCGCCAAGCCGCTCGCGACGGTGACCGCCGCCTGGACGATGAGATTGTCGTATTCCAGCGTCTCGATCAGGTCCGAGTTCCAGATCAGCGAACGGTCGCTGACGCGGATGCCGTCGGTCGCCTTCCACACGGCGGCGATACGCGAAGCACCTTCCGAAAGAATGTCGCCGGTGCGGAAAACGGCGCAATAGTCCTGCATGGTCCTCTGCATGCGCAAGCGAAGCTCCGCCGTCGGCGTGCCGCCGCTCGCGTGCCGGAAGCGGTCGAGCCGGGCGATGGCGGCCTCGCCGGCATTGACCGGCAATTTCGCATGCGGTGAATTGGGCTTGACCGTTTCGGCGCATTTGAGGCCGGCGGCGCGGCCGAAGACCACGAGATCGATCAGCGAATTGGAGCCCAGGCGATTTGCTCCGTGTACGGACACGCAGGCCGCCTCGCCGACCGCCAGAAGCCCGGGCACGGTCTTTTCCGGGTCGCGTCTGTCGCCGGCCAGCGCCTCGCCATGATAATTGGTGGGGATGCCGCCCATGTTGTAATGCACCGTCGGCAGAATCGGGATGGGCTGGCGGGTGACATCTATGCCGGCGAAAATCCTGGCCGATTCCGAAATCCCCGGCAGACGCTCGTGCAAAACCTTGGGATCGAGATGCTCGAGATGCAGATGTATGTGGTCCTTCAGCGGGCCCACCCCCCTGCCCTCGCGGATTTCAATGGTGCAGGCCCGCGACACGACATCGCGCGAGGCCAGATCCTTGGCCGAGGGCGCGTAACGCTCCATGAAGCGCTCGCCTTCGGAATTGGTGAGGTAGCCGCCCTCGCCGCGCGAGCCTTCGGTGATCAGGCAGCCCGCCCCATAGATGCCGGTCGGATGGAATTGCACGAATTCCATGTCCTGCAGCGGCAGGCCGGCGCGCAACACCATGGCATTGCCGTCGCCGGTGCAGGTGTGCGCCGAAGTGGCGGAGAAATAGGCCCGGCCATATCCGCCCGTCGCCAATATCGTCTTGTGGGCGCGGAAGCGGTGGATGGTGCCGTCCTCCATGGACAGCGCCACGACGCCGCGCACCGCGCCGTTCTCCATGATGAGATCGAGGGCGAAATACTCGATGAAGAATTCCGCCGAATGCCTGAGCGACTGGCCGTAGAGCGTATGCAGCATGGCGTGGCCGGTGCGGTCGGCGGCGGCACAGGTGCGCTGGGCCGGCGGGCCTTCGCCGTAATTCATCATCATGCCGCCGAACGGGCGCTGGTAGATCTTGCCGTCCTCGGTGCGCGAGAAAGGCATGCCGAAATGTTCGAGCTCATAGACGGCGGTGGGCGCATGGCGGCAGAGATATTCGATGGCGTCCTGGTCGCCCAGCCAATCGGCACCCTTCACCGTGTCGTACATGTGCCAGCGCCAGTCGTCGGCGCCCATGTTGCCGAGGGCCGCGGCGATGCCGCCTTGCGCCGCCACCGTGTGCGAGCGGGTCGGAAAAACTTTCGAGATGCAGGCGGTCTTGAGCCCCGCCTGCGAGGCGCCGAGCGCCGCGCGCAGGCCCGCGCCGCCGGCGCCCACCACCACGACATCGAAGGAGTGATCGGTGACCGGATAGGCGCGGGTGCCGATGGCAACGCTCGTGGAGGCGGATCGAGCCATCAGTTTGCCAAGCTCAGCTTGAGGATTGCATGGAGGGCGGCAACACCGACCGCCGCCGTGAAGGCGGTATTGAGGAAGAGACAGGCGCGCTTGGCGCCGTGGCCATGCACGTAATCCTCGACGATCGCCTGCATGCCGAGCCGCATGTGCCAGAGAATGGAGAGGAAGGAGAGTATCAGGAGAATGGCGATTGCCGGATTCTGCACGCTTGCCATTAAGGCAGCGCGCGAGGCGCCAAGATGCGCCACGATGAACCAGACGAAGAACACAATCAGCGGCAGATTGGCGATGGCCGTCAACCGCTGCATCAGGAAATGCCCGGTACCGGACTTGGTCAATGACGCGCGCATGCTCATGGCATCGCTCCATAGCCGGCGATCCACAGCAGAATTGTGAGGAGGATGGAGCCGGCCAAATTGGCCCGCGCCATCCATTCGACGGTTGCAAGATTGAAGGCGCGGCCGGTATCCCAGATCAGATGGCGGATGCCACCGAGCGAATGGTGGATCAGCGCCCAGGTGAAGCCGAACAGCACCAGGCGGCCGAACCAGTGGCCGAAGAAGCCTTGCACCAGATCGAAATAGGCATCGGATATGGCCGCCGCCGAGAGCCACCAGACCAGCAGGACAATGCCGAAATACAGCGCCGCCCCGGTGATGCGATGGGTAATCGACATCATCATGGTCAGCATCGGCCGGTAGATTTGCAGATGCGGCGACAGGGGCCGCGGGGCGGGTTTCGTCTCGGTCATGATTCCATTCCGGTCTTGCGCTAGGTTTCTAGCTGTTGCGCCGCAATATCGCAATTGCGCTGAAAGACGTGGGAGGAAAGGTAATATTGACGCAGGTGATGGTTGGGCTAGCCTGTCGCCGCCACATGGGGTCGTACAAGTATGGATGCCGCCATGCATGAAATCGTCTGCCCCGCTTGTTCCGCCGTCAACCGGCTGCCGCCGGAGAGGCCGGCGCGGGCGGCCAAATGCGGCAAATGCCATGCCGCGCTCTTCGACGGCCGCCCCGTGGCCCTCACGGCCGGGAACTTCAGCAAGCACATGGTGCGCAATTCGATTCCGGTGGTGGTCGATTTCTGGGCCGATTGGTGCGGCCCATGCAAGACCATGGCGCCCGAGTTCAAGAGGGCGGCTGATGTCATGGAGCCCAATGTGCGCTTCGCCAAACTCGACACCGAGGCCGCGCAGGCGGTCGCCGCGACCCACAACATCCGCTCCATCCCGACCATGATCCTGTTCAAAGGCGGCCGCGAAATCGCCCGCCAGTCCGGTGCCATTGGCGCCGGGCATATCGTCCAATGGGTGCGGGAGAATTTGAACGGCTAGGGCGCGATTGCCAGTGATTGAAGCACTAAGAAAAACGAACTCGCTCTAGCCAAGCGGGAGGTGCCGCCGCACCAGGCGATACTCGTGCCAGACGAGCACCATGACGAAGACGTCGAAAACCGTAAGCACGATCAGTCCGGGCGCGTACGTATAGGAGAAGCGGTAAAGCTGATAGACGATGAACAGCGCCAGGGCCGCGAGCGAAGCGGGATAGGACCACAGCCGGTTGCGGAGAAGGCCAATGACCAGGAGCAGCTTCACGACGCCGTGGCTCAAAAGATAGAAGGCGTAGAATTGCTTGCTGTTCAAGGAGAAATTTTGCGCCGCCTGCAGCAGATAGGTTGCGACAAGATCGTTGGGGTCCTCCACCAATTCGCTCTGGGTTGCCAGGCGCACGAGAGTGGATATCGCCGCCGTATTGACGGCATAAAGCGCGATGCCGCCAACGCACTCGATGAGGGCATGGGCGCCCTTCAGTAGAACGCTGACCTCGAAAATCCGGTGAATAACCCGCTCGTTCATGTGTCCTTACGCCAGCGCGAGATCTCAGCCCTTCCGGTTCTGCCGGTTAGCGATCAGGTCCTCAACCACCGCCGGATCGGCGAGCGTCGAGGTATCGCCCAACGCCGCGAAATCGTCTTCGGCGATCTTGCGCAGGATGCGGCGCATGATCTTGCCGGAGCGGGTCTTGGGCAGGCCGGGTGAAAACTGAACCTTGTCGGGCGCGGCGAACGGGCCGATGTCCTTGCGCACATGGGCGATAAGATCCCGGCGCAAGTCGTCGGAGCCCGCCTCGCCCGCCATCAGCGTCACGTAGCAATAGATGCCCTGGCCCTTGATGTCGTGAGGATAGCCGACGACGGCGGCTTCCGAGACCTTGGGATGGGCGACCAGCGCCGATTCGACTTCCGCCGTACCGAGCCTATGGCCCGAGACGTTGAGCACATCGTCGACGCGCCCCGTTATCCAGTAATAGCCGTCGGCGTCGCGCTTGCAGCCGTCGCCGGTGAAATACATGCCCTTGTAGGCGGAGAAATAAGTCTGCACGAAACGCTCGTGATCGCCATAGACGGTGCGCATCTGTCCGGGCCAGGACTCGAGGATGACGAGATTGCCCGACGCCGCCCCTTCGAGGAGCGCGCCCTTGTCGTCGACGAGTGCCGGCTTGATGCCGAAGAAGGGCCGGGTCGCCGAGCCGGGCTTGAGTTTCGTCGCACCCGGCAGCGGCGTGATCAGAATGCCGCCGGTCTCCGTCTGCCACCAGGTATCGACGATCGGGCAGCGGCCGTCGCCGACGACGCGGTGATACCATTCCCAAGCTTCCGGATTGATCGGCTCGCCGACCGTGCCGAGAAGCTTGAGCGACTTGCGCGAGGTGCGCGCCACCGGCGCCTCGCCGGCTCCCATCAGCGCCCGGATCGCGGTGGGCGCGGTATAGAAGATATTGACCTTGTGCTTGTCGATCACCTCCCAGAAGCGCGAGTTCGACGGATAATTGGGAACGCCCTCGAACATCAGCGTGGTGGCGCCATTGGCCAGCGGCCCGTAGACGATATAGCTGTGGCCCGTGACCCAGCCGACATCGGCCGTGCACCAGTAAATATCGCCGTCGTGATAATCGAAGACATATTGGTGGGTCATTGCCGCATAGACGAGATAGCCGCCGGTCGTATGCAGCACGCCCTTGGGCTTGCCGGTCGAGCCCGATGTATAAAGGATGAACAGCGGGTCTTCCGCCTTCATCTTCTCCGGCTTGCAGTCGGCCGGAACCCTGGCGGCCTCCTCGTGATACCAGACATCGCGCCCCGCCTGCATCGCCACCTGGCCGCCGGTGCGGCGCACCACGATCACCTTCTCGTTGCCGGCGCATTTCTTCAGCGCCTCGTCGGTGTTGACCTTGAGCGGCACCTTCTTGCCGCCGCGCAGCCCCTCGTCCGCCGTGACGATGAGCTTCGAGTTGCAGTCGTTGATGCGGCCGGCCAGCGAGTCGGGCGAAAATCCTCCGAACACCACCGAATGCACGGCGCCGATGCGCGTGCAGGCCAGCATGGCATAGGCCGCTTCCGGGATCATCGGCATGTAGATGGTGATCCGGTCGCCGCGCTTGGCGCCGTTCTTCTTCAGCACATTGGCGAAACGGCAGACCTGCTCGTGCAGCTCGCGGTAAGTGATTTTCTTGTCGTAATAGGGATCGTCGCCCTCCCAGATCAGCGCCACTTGATCGGCGCGCTTCTTCAAATGCCGGTCGATGCAGTTCCACGAGACATTGAGAACGCCGTCCTCGAACCATTTGATCGAGACGTTGGGCCAGGCATAGCTGGAGTTCTTGATCTTCTTCGGCGCCTTGAACCAGTCGATGCGCCTGGCATGCCTGGCCCAGAACCGGTCCGGATCCTTAATCGAATCGGCGTACATTTTCCGGTAGCCGGCATCGTCGACATGGGCCCTTCTCTTCCATTGGGCCGGAACCGGATAAACCTTCTCGGACATGGGCGAATTCCTCCAAAATGCGACGTTATTGCCGTTCTTTTTGCAGATGGAACCTATAGCTTGCAATCCAACTCCTGTCTAAGCCCCCCATGATCCTGCCCCGCCATATCCTTTACTTTCTCGCCCTCGGCCTGTTCTGGGGCCTGTCGCCGTCGCTGTACCGGGTGATGGGTGATGCGCGCGTGCCGGTCACCCATATCATCGTCTATACCGGGTTGGGCGTCGGCCTGGCGCTGGGGCTGGTGGCCCTTGCCATGACCGGCCGCATCGATCTGCGCCGCAAGATTTTGGTCTATGGCCTGATCTGCGCCGCCCTGATGAATCTGCCGTTCGGCCTCGGCCTCTTATTTGCCCGCCATGTGCCGCCCACCGAGCTCGCCATCATCATGTCGCTCGCGCCTTTCTGCAATTATCTGGTGGCGCTGTTGACCGGACGCGAGAACCCGGTGCCACGCAAGCTTCTGGCGATCGCCGTGGGCTTTGCCTCCAGCGCCATGCTCATCCTGACCCGCGAGGGCACGATTGCGGGCGAAATATCCTGGTGGATGATCGCCTCCTTCTCCGGCCCCGTCATGTACACGGCTTATAACTGGTATGCGGCCGGCAACTGGCCGAAGGACGCCGACACCATGTCGGTGGGCGCGGTCGAGTCGGTGTGCTCGGGGTTGATCGTCGTGCCCCTGCTCATTGCGGTTGCGCCGCCCTGGGGGGCGGACATTCCGGCGGCGTTTGGCTATTTGAGCGTCGTGGCGGCCACCGCCATGTGGATTGTCGAGCGCATCGCCTTCTTCACCCTGATCCGCGACAAGGGGGCGGTCTACACTATCCAGGCGGTCTATGTGGCAACCCCGGCGGCGGTGATTTTCGCCGCAATCTTCTTCGGCGGCGCCTCCGACATCTGGCTGTGGCTGTCGCTGGCGATCCTGATGGTGGCGCTGTGGCTCAACAATTCCGGAGCCGCCAGACCGCGCTCCGCTTGATCTCGGAATCCTCCAGCTCGCGCGTCACCGGCACATTGTATTCGGCGAGCTTCACCAGTTCGTCCTTGGGCAGATAGCTGCGGCCCGGATCGCCGATCAGCACCAGGCTGCCCGCCGCCTCCGCCTGTTGCAGCCAAACGAGCGCACGCGCGGCCAGCGATTTTTCATAGAAAAGATCGCCGACCAGAACGACATCGCAAGCGGGCGGCGGCGCGGCGAGCAGATCGTCCCGCGTAACGTCAAATGTCACCCCGTTCAGCGCGGCATTCAGGCCGATGGCCGACACCGCGAAACCGTCGATATCCGCCGCCAGCACCGACGCGGCGCCCGCCTTGATCGCCGCGATGGCGACCAAGCCCGAGCCCGAGGCCAGATCGATAACGCTCCGTCCACGGACGAGTTTCCCATGGTCGAGCACATGGCGGGCCAACGCCTGGCCGCCGGCCCAGGCGAAAGCCCAGAAGGGCGGCGGCAGGCCGATCTCGCCCAGTTCCTCCTCGGTCTTCTGCCATACCGGCACCGCCTCATGGGCCAGATGCAGCATGATCTCCGGCACCAAAGGCGGCGTCATCGCGCCGGTATTGGAGCGAATGAAATCGGCGAGATTGCCGATCGGCCCTGTCACGTCATGCGCGGCGGCAGTTTGACGCCGCCCAACTCGCAGACGATTTTCCATTCGTCGGTGGTGACCGGCTGCACCGAAAGCCGCGAGTTCTTGACCAGCACCATGTCCTTGAGCCGCTTGTCGGCCTTGATGGCGTCGAGCGCCACCGGCCGCGGCACATCCTGAAGTGCCCGGATATCGACGCAATCCCAGTCGCCCTCCTTGGCGGTCGAATCCTTGTGGGCGGGTTCGGCCACCTCGACGATGCCGACCACGGCTTTGTCGCCGCCCGAGTGATAGAAGAAACCCTTGTCGCCCGCCTTCATCGCCCGCATGTGATTGCGCGCCTGATAGTTGCGCACGCCGGTCCATTCCTCGCCGGCCTTGCCCTTGGCCTTCTGCGCCTCCCAGGACCAAGTCTCGGGTTCCGACTTGAACAACCAATAGGCCATCACTTGTTCTCCGGATTCTTGATCAGCCATTTCCACGGCCGGATATCGACGGCGGCGAAGAGCCCGGCCTGGGCATAGGGGTCCCTGGCGGCAATGGCCTCCGCCGCCTTGCGGTCGGGAGCCTCGATCACCACCAGGCTGCCGGTGGGGCTTCCGGCATTGTCGGTGAAAGGCCCCGCCGCCTTGAGTCCGGCGCCGAGGTTTTCAAGAAAGGCCAGATGATCGGGCCGCATCTTGAGGCGGAGTTCGAGGCTTGCCGGCTTGTCAGTGCAGATCGGGGCAAACAGCATGGGCTTCCTTTCAGTTTCGGATTTCAGCGCCGACCGGGCGCGCCAGCAGTGCCGCAATGGCATCCTCGGGACTGGCGCCGCCATCGACGATCCTGTGCACTGCCTGGACGATCGGCATGTCGACGCCGTGCCGCTTGGCCATCTGAGCGGCAATCAGTGCGGTTGAAGCGCCTTCCACCACGCCACGCGATTGCGCCAGCGCCTGTTGCACGGTCGTTCCTTGGCCGATGGCAAGACCGAAGGCATAATTGCGCGATTGCGGACTGGAACAGGTGAGCAAGAGATCGCCGAGGCCCGAAAGCCCCATCAGAGTCTCGGGCCGGGCGCCGAGCTTGCGGCCGAAACGGGTGAGCTCGGCGAAGCCGCGCGTCGTCAGCGCCGCCCGGGCGCTGTCGCCAAGCTTGCGGCCGTCGGAAATGCCGCAGGCGATGGCGAGAACGTTCTTCAGTGCGCCGCCGATCTCGACTCCCAGCACATCGTCGGAGCCATAAACGCGGAAGGATGGCAGCGTCAGCGCCTCGCCCCACTCGCCGGCTTCGGCCAGTGTCGGCGCGGCCAGCGTCACCGCCGTCGGCAGGTCCTTCACCACATCGGCGGCGAAACTCGGCCCCGACAACACCATGGCGCGCGTGGCCGGCGCGGCTTGTGCCGCCACTTCGTTCATGAACAGGCCGGTGTCGCGCTCGATGCCCTTGGCGCCGATGATCAACGGAAGGTCTGGTTCAAAAATTGGTGCGATTACGGTCAGCACTGCGCGACAGGATTGCGCCGGCACCGCCAGGATGACAGCATCGCAGCGCGCCAGTGCCGAGACATCGGGCGACTGCCGCGACCACATCGCGACATCGTGCCCGGCGGATCGCGCCACATGGGCCAGTGCCTGGCCCCAGGCGCCCGCACCGGCGATGCCGATGCGCCGCTTCATGCCTTGGCTCCCGACTTGCCGGACCCGTAGACCGGCATGGACGCCTGATCGAGCGGCCAGCGGGCCCGCGCCGCAACGCCCAGATCGTCATTGAGCCCGAGGGCCAGCCGCTCGGCGCCCGCCCAGGCGACCATGGCCGCATTGTCGGTGCACAGCGCCGGCGGCGGCACGATGAGGCGGAAGCCATGGGCGCGGGCGGTGTGTGTCAGCGCCGCTTTCAGCGCCGCATTGGCAGCAACGCCGCCCGCCACAACCAGCGCCGGCGAGGCGATTGCCGGATGCAGATCGCGGAACTGTTCGATGGCCATGGCGAGGCGGTCTTCCACCGTCTCGGCCACCGCCGCCTCGAAGCTGGCGCAGATATCGGCGCTGTCCTGGCGGGTGAATTCGCCGAGCCCATGCACCGCTTCGCGCACTGCCGTCTTGAGGCCGGAGAAGGAGAAATTGCAGTCCTTGCGGCCCTTCAGCGGCCGAGGAAAATCGAAGCGCCCCGCATCGCCCGTCTTCGCCAATGCCTCGACTTCGGGCCCGCCCGGATAGCCGAGCCCCAGAAGCTTCGCCACCTTGTCGAAGGCTTCACCGAGCGCATCGTCGATCGTCGTGCCGAGACGGCGGTAACGGCCTACTCCCTCGACACTCTGGAACTGCGTGTGGCCGCCGGAAATGAGCAGCAGCAGATAGGGAAATTCGAGCGGCCCCAAGAGCCGCGGCGTCAGCGCATGGGCCTCCAGATGATTGATGGCGAACAGCGGCTTGCTGTGGGCGAGGGCGATGGCCTTGGCCATGGTGAGGCCGACGATGACGCCGCCGAGCAGCCCCGGCCCGGCCGTTGCCGCGACACCGTCAAGATCGCCAAAACCCACTCCTGCCTCTTGCAGTGCCTGGGCGATCAGCCGGTCGAGATGCTGGATATGGGCGCGCGCCGCGATTTCCGGCACCACGCCGCCATAGGGCGCATGGTCGGCGATCTGCGACAGCACGATATTGGAGAGAATGGCGCCGCTGCCGTCCGGCTCACGCCGCACCACCGCCGCCGCCGTTTCGTCGCACGACGTTTCGATGCCGAGTAGATGCTTTGCCGCGGATGCCATGGGGCGGGTGACGTATCCGGCGATTGAGGCTAAGAGGAGGCCCGCTCTAGCATCCGTATCGCGTGAATTGCAAATGCCTCGCTTGAAGATTGGAACCCGCGGTTCGCCGCTTGCCCTGGCCCAGGCGCGCGAGACCCGCGACCGGCTGGCCGCCGCCCATGGGCTAGCCCCGGACGAAATCGAGATCGTCGCCATCACGACGACCGGCGACCGCATCCCCGACCGGCCGCTGGCCGAGATCGGCGGCAAGGGCCTGTTCACCAAGGAGATCGAGGAAGCGCTGCTGGCCGGTGCAATCGATATGGCGGTGCATTCGATGAAGGACATGCCGGCGCAATTACCGGCAGGACTTGTCATCGCCGCCCT
>JANMQL010000324.1:0-15786 GCA_031370475.1 Hyphomicrobiales bacterium
GACCTCCGCCGCGACTACGGCGAGCGCCGTTACATTACGGCCGGCCATCTTGGAACTCGACTGGTGGTGCTGGTATGGACACCGCGCGGCATCACCCGGCATGTCATATCGATGAGGAAAGCCAATGACCGAGAACAAAAAGCATTCGCCGAAGCGCTCGAAGCGTAATCTCGATGACGCTCCGGAACTGAATTCCGGCTGGTTTGCCGGTGCCGATCTCTATGAAGGCACGAAATTGCTGCGCCGTGGAAGACCCAAGGGTTCGGGCACAAAGGAACTGATTTCCCTTCGGCTCGACCGCGACGCCGTTGCTGCCTATCGCGCTACTGGCCGCAACTGGCAGTCGCGTCTCAACGAGGCCGTGGTCAAGAGCGCCAAGCGGTTTGCCCCCCGCGCGGATTTGGCCAAGTTCGACCGGATCGTGGTGCGAAAAGGCGGTCAGCCACCGGCGAAAGGCGGCGAAGTGACGAAGGGCTACCGGAAGGCGAGAAGCAAATGATAGCGGGTATTATTGACAATAGCAGCTATAATTCTGGAGACCGAAATGTCCGTGTATGGTGAATACGTGGGCCTGACCGCAGACGTGGCAAGCTCACACGACTCCTCGGCCTAAAGAATCTCAAACTTGCGAGAACCCGCGGAAACTATAAGTTTTTCACGCTGGCGGACCCGGATTTCGAATAGTAGCTACGCCGCTCGTTGCTGGTTTCGTAATTTCCGCCCGCCTCAGCCGGTGTAGGAAACCCCGCGGTAGCGCATGCCGAGCTGCACCGTGCCGACGATCAGGCGCGACAGGATTTCCAGGTCGAGCGGCATGTGCGGCCGCCAGACGTCGAGGAGCAGCGCCACCCGCGCTTCGCCGGCATTGTTGAAGACCTCATGCGGGTAGGTATCGTCCCACAGCAGTCCGTCGCCGTCGCCGATGCGGTATTCGCCATCGTCGATCGTCATGACGGTCGCCGGCCGGCCGCCGGCTTCGCGCGGAATCCGCAGGCCGAGGTGAAAGCGCATGATGCCGCGGAACGGCCCGCGATGGCGCGGGATGTGCTTGTGCGGGGCCAGGAAGGAAATGGCCGCCGACATGACTTCCGGGCATTCGTCCAGAAGGCGCGCCAGCGCCGGCATCCCGGCCATGTTCTCCGGCACGCCGACGCCATAGGCCTTGAGAATGAACATGCGCCAGTCGAGTCCGTCATTGGCGGAAATGTCGGCTTGCTCGGGCATGATGTCGTGGAAGCGCGGCACCCGGTCCAGCCGCACGGCCAGCGCCTCGTCGCGGATGGTCCGCCAATCGGCGGCAAATTTTGCCGCGTTGGGGAAATCGCGGCTGGCGTCGAGGACCGGCGGCGCATCGATGCGCCTTTCGAATATGGTCCGGACGATGCCGGATGCACGGTCGTAGAATTTGCTCATGCGCTGCCCTCGCCGGGGCGAGTCTTTCCATCAATCATGGTGAAAGCTAGGCCGCCCTTTGCAGCGTCATCTCGCCCCATAGGCGATCGAGGGCATCGGCGAGCCTGGCGATTTCAAGCTCGCCATGTAGCGGGCCGGGGGTCAGCCTGATGCGCTCGCTGCCCTTGGGCACGGTCGGGTAGTTGATCGGCTGCACATAGATCGAGAATTCGTCGAGCAGGCGGTCGGTCAGTGCCTTGCACTCGACCGGATCGCCGACCATGACGGGTACGATGTGGCTGGGCGTTTCGACCACCGGCAGGGCGCGGGCTCGCAGGGCAGCGGTCAGAAGCTTGGCATGTTTCTTCTGCAGGCTACGCTCGGTTTGGCTGGTCTTGAGATGCCGGATGCTGGCCGCAGCGCCCGCCGCGATCACCGGGGCGATCGATGTCGTAAAGATGAAGCCCGGGGCGAAGCAGCGGATAGCATCGACAATCTCCGCCCTGGCCGCGATATAGCCGCCCATCAGGCCGAAGGCCTTGGCGAGTGTGCCTTCGACGATGTCAATGCGCCCGGCAAGACCGTCGCGCTCGGCGATGCCCCCTCCCCGCTCGCCATACATGCCCACCGCATGGACCTCGTCAAGATAAGTGAGTGCGCCATATTTCGCGGCGAGGCCGCAGATTTCGGCGAGCGGCGCGATGTCCCCGTCCATCGAATAGACCGACTCGAAGGCAATCACTTTGGGCCGTGCCGGATCGAGCGATTTCAGTTTGGCTTCGAGATCGGCGGGATCGTTGTGCTTCCACACATGCTTCTCGCAGCGGCCGTGGCGGATGCCTTCGATCATCGAGGCGTGGTTCAATTCATCCGACAGGATCGCACAATCGGGCAGCAACCTGGCAAGGGTTGAAAGTGTGGCTTCGTTGGCCATGTAGCCGGAATTGAACAGGAGACTCGCCTCCTTGCCATGGAGATCGGCGAGTTCGTGCTCGAGTTCCACATGATAATGGGTGGTGCCGGAAATATTGCGGGTGCCGCCGGACCCGGCGCCCACATCGCCGAGTGCGGCGTGCATTGCGGCGAGCACGGCAGGGTGCTGGCCCATGCCGAGATAATCGTTGGAGCACCAGACGGTGACTTCCCGTTCAGCACCCCTGCCCCGGTACAGGGCGCGCGGGAAGCGGCCCCTTATGCGGCAGATGTCGGCGAATTCGCGGTAGCGCCCTTCGCGGCGGAGGCCGGCGATGGCATCGGTAAAATGAAAATCGTAGTCCGGAGCGGTCATGGCCCCCTATACGCCGGCCGTGGCGCAAATCTTCAGTTGCTATTTGCCGCAGTCTCGCCGGGCTTCCGGCATTCTTCCAGCAGAGCACCCACCACGGCGGACTTGCATTCCTCGGGCGCCGGTTCGACTTTCTTGGCGGCCGCGGCCTGCTCGTCCTGCTTGACGATCTTCTTTTCGGCGGCGACTTGCGGTTTTTTCGAGCCGTCCGCAGGCTTCACCGGCTTCATCTTTTTCTTTGCGGGCCTGGAGTGCTGCCGGTTGAACACGCCGGGCTCTTCCACCGCCGAGGCGGCGGCTTTCTTGGTGCTGCCCTTGGCCAGCTTGAGACCAAACAGGGAGAATCCGTCGGCTTCCGCCTCCTCCACCGCCGCGGGCTGGCGCGGCACCGGCGTCAGCACGAAGCGCTGGCCGTCCTCGGCCACTTCGCCCACCGGCAGAGGCTGGCCCAAGACGAAGCCGGTGCCGTCGAGTTCGTAGACGTCGGGCCGGAAATTCACTTCGCCGCGCCCGTTGGTCCAGGCGGTCAAATAGGCCACGCGCAGCTGTGGCGGATTGACCAGCTTGACATCGACCCGTTCCAGGGTCTGCGCCAGTTCGGCGACGCGAACCTCGTCGATCGTTTGCTGGCTGGCCTCGTCGAAATAATTCTGACCGCTCAATATCCAGTCGAGGAAGATCGCCACCTGCTCGACACGCACGCAACCGGAACTGAAGAAGCGCGCGCCCGCGGTGAAGAGATGTTTCTCCGGCGTGTCGTGAAGGTAAATGCCGAAGGGGCTGGGGAAACTGATCTTGGCAGTCGCCATGGCGTTGCTGCCGCCCGGCTCCTGGCGGAAATGATAATCGTCGGGAACCGCCGTCGCCCAATCGACGCTCTCGGGTTCGACTTCCGGACCGCCGACACCCTGGAACACCTTGATGTTCATCTGGGTCAAGACATTGGTGGCGCCGCCCTTCAGTATCTTCGGAATAATGTCGCGCTCGACGATCGAGGCCGGGGCGTTCCAGTAGGGATTGAAATTGATTTCCGAAAGCGCCGTCACCACCACCGGCGTCGGCCGCGACGGCCGGCCGACGATGATGTTGTGGCGCGAATAGACGCGGCCTCCGGCCACGGTCTCGAGTTGGGCGGCGGGCACGTTGACGATGACATAACGCGGGCCCAAATCCTTGGCGTATTCCGCTGCCCGCGGAATATTGGCGCGGATGGTGGCGAGGCGCTCGGCAGCGGAAATATTGAGGACCTTTACCGTCGCCGGATCCAGTATCCCGGATATCTTGAGCCCATTGTTGCGCTGGAAGCGGGTTAAGGCCTCCTGCGTCGCGGTGGTGAAGAGGGAGGCGAATTCGCCTTCGGTGGCTTCCTGGCGCACATAACCTTCGGCGAACAGGCGCCGGTTGAGCAGCGCCACGGCTTCGCCCCCGGATCCTTTTTTCAGTTTTCCTTCGGGAATTTCCGCCCAGCCGCCCGCCGCGACGATCGCTTCGTAACGGGTGAGTGCCGCCTGCAGACCCAAGGCGCCAGCCGGCGTCAGCATCGGGCTGGCATTATCGTCGTCCTTGACGATTTCGGTCAGCGTCGTCGCCTTGCCGGTGGTCGAATTCTGCCAATTGTTGGCAGCCGGCGCAAGATCCTCCTCGATGACCTTCTTTTCGGCAAGGGCGGTCTCTTCCGCTTTCTGCTGCTTCTTCTTTTTGCTCCATAGCCACAGCGAATTTTCACTCTCGGCGCGCGCCGGAGATAGTGAAACGGCCGGCAGCGCAATCAGCAGCGCCAAGGCCACCGAAACCGCACTGGCAAGACTTTTCACGTCGAAGTGTCTGCTCATCCCTATCCGCCGTAAACGCCACATTCTCGCGCCTGCCCTATCGGCCGGCGGCACGAACATTTTCGAACTGAAACACCGAGTACTACCAGCCCCGGCTCGACTCGTCAAAACGCCGCGCATCGCCGCGCGGCGTCAATTGTGCTTGAATGGGGCAAGATTGCGGATATGGGCGCCGGCATGGCGCTCCGATCACGGAAAAATGACCCCTGCGGCTTTTACGCCACAGGGGTCAGGTATATTGGTTCGCCAGAGGCAGTGGCTCAGAGGCGGTAGAGAATCTGGTCGGTCCAGAACCGCTCGAGGCGGGTCAAGGACTTGTTCAAGCGGTCGAATTCATCGACGGTGAGGCCGACGACCTCTTCCACAGCCTGGAGCTGGCGATTGTAGAGAGCATCGATGCGCTCGCGGATCGCCTGGCCCTTCGGCGTCAGCTTGACACGCACCGAGCGCTTGTCGGCGTTGGAGCGATCGTGATTGACGTAGCCCGCCTCCACCAGCTTTTTCAGGTTGTAAGAGACATTCGAGCCCTGGTAATGGCCGCGGGTCTTGAGTTCGCCGGCCGTCAGTTCCGAGTCCGCGATATTGAACAGAAGCAGCGCCTGCACCGGATTCACCTCCGGTTCGCCGGAACGCTCGAAATCGTCCTTGATGACATCGAGCAGGCGGCGATGCAGCCGCTCGATCAGGGTCAGAGCTTCCAGATACCGATGCTTGACCGGATTGCGGCCGGCTTCGGCCACCGCAGGGCGCACTGCCCCCATAACTTGAGTACGCATGTTTTCCACCTATCCCTTGTCGTTCCGAGGCCGGCTTCTTGTGATTGGCCGTTCCTCACACGCCCAAAGGTAAGGCATGGGCACTTAAAATCGGATCAATCGGCTAGGTAAATTTGTTCTTATATTTTCGCAGATTTGGCGTTGTTTGAAAGACAGTTTACCGAGCGTTTTTTTCCGGCTCTTAACGATGTTGTGGCCCGGTTTACAAATGGTTCGCGCGGGAAACGGCCCCACCCGTTTACCCGCGCGATACAGCCCCCGATCCCCGGCGGCACGCCACCCGCTGAAGCCGGGCGGCGATCTCAAATTGCCGGTCAAGGTTACCCGGCAAAAATTAAATCGCGTAAAATTTCAGACGAAATCGCCGGATTTGGTTAAGCTTGCCTTGCTGAAGGGCGGTGCGACCATGGGGCCGTACACCCGGGCAACTGGACTGGTTAGATAATGCCATGAACAAGCGTGAGCCCATCCCTGGATCGATGCGCCGCACGGCCGCCTCGGCGAGCTATCCGGCCATACGCATGCGCCGCAACCGGCGCACCAAATGGTCGCGCAATCTGGTGCGCGAGCACAGCTTGCAGGCAACCGATCTCATTTGGCCGATGTTCGTCATCGGCGGCGAGAGCGCCCGGGAGCAGGTGCCGTCGATGCCGGGGGTCGAGCGTTATTCGATCGATCTCGCGGTAAAGAAAGCCAAGGAAGCCGCCGAACTCGGCATTCCGGCCATCGCGCTGTTTCCCAACACGCCGGTGGCGTTGCGCACTGCCGACGGACGCGAGGCTGTCAATCCCGACAATCTCGTCTGCCGGGCGGTGCGCGCCGTCAAGCAGGCGGTGCCCGGCATCGGCATCATGTGCGATGTGGCGCTCGATCCCTACACCAGCCACGGCCATGACGGGCTGATGGAGGGCGGCGAGATCGTCAACGACGCCAGCGTCGAGATGTTGGTGCATCAGGCGCTGGTGCAGGCGGAAGCCGGCTGCGATATCGTGGCGCCCTCCGACATGATGGACGGCCGCATCGGCGCCATCCGCCAGGCTCTCGAGGCCCACGGCCACAGCCATGTTCAGATCATGGCCTACAGCGCCAAATATGCTTCGGGCTTCTACGGGCCGTTCCGCGACGCGGTCGGCTCCTCGGCGACGCTGGTGGGCGACAAGCGCAGCTATCAGATGGACCCCGCCAACTCCGACGAAGCGCTGCGCGAGGTGGCCCTCGACATCGCCGAGGGCGCCGACATGGTGATGGTGAAGCCCGGCCTGCCCTATCTCGACATCGTGCAGCGGGTGAAGGAGACTTTCGGCGTACCGACTTTCGCCTATCAGGTATCGGGCGAATATTCGATGATCATGGCGGCCTGCGAGCGTGGCTGGCTCGATCCCGGCAAGGTGATCCCCGAAAGCCTGCTCGCCTTCAAGCGGGCCGGCGCCGACGGCATCCTCACCTATTTCGCGCTTGAGGTCGCCCGCTCGCTGCGCGGTCAGACGGGATAACCATAGGCGCTAAAATCGGCGGCATATACCGCCGCTGCCAGCCGGCGCGTTTCATCGCTGTAAAACGCATCATAGCTCGGCGTCGCCGCTTCGGGGAAATCGGCGCTCGAGACTATGCGGTCGGCCAGACTTCCGGCCGGGGCCGGAACCTTGCGGCGATGATGCCGCGAGTCGGTGAGGGCGGCCAACGGCGACGATTTGAGCCCGAACTCGCGTTCGATGCCGGTAATTTCGGCATCGAAGTTCTCAAGACGTATCAGGCGATCGCATAGTTGCTCCTCGCCCTCCTGGTATTGCTGGGCGACGTGACGGTTGAGTTTCGGCGAGGCGGGGCCGATGGCCGCCACGCCGCGCAGGAATTGGCGAAAGGAGAGGCTGCCCGGCGGCGCCGTCTCGTTTAACTCCCGGAGAATGCCGGCCCTGAGTTCTCGCGTCCATCTGCCGGTTGTAACACTTTGCAACTTCAGCAATTGTGCGAATGAACTTACGGCGCGGGCATAAGGATCGCGAACCAATTTTATCACCGGCGCTTCGTCGGCCAAAATCAGATCGAGACCCTCCAGGAAATAACCGTCGCGCTTCACAAAAACTTCATGGCGATAGCGGTGGACGAAGGGGTTGTACGACAACGCCGTATCCAATTCGCCGATCTGGAAGAAGAACCATTTGACTAACGACGTACAACCCGCCTTGGGCGTCCAAAGGAATACCATGGGCATTGAGTGGTAATGCAATGGCATCGGCCAGCGGGCGAATTTGATGGTTGAAATTTGCAAGCCGGTTCGCATGATTTACCTCTTAACGTTTGAGCCTGGCGATCAAGCTCGAAGTATCCCAGCGCCGGCCGCCCAGTTCCTGTACATCGGAATAGAACTGGTCGACAAGTGCCGTGACCGGGAGATGGGCGCCGTTGCGGCGGGCCTCGTCGAGGCAAATTCCCAGATCCTTGCGCATCCAGTCGACGGCGAAGCCGAAGTCGAACTTGCCGGCGATCATGGTCTTGTGGCGGTTGTCCATCTGCCAGGAACCGGCGGCGCCCTTGGCACTCACCTCGCTCGCCGCCTCCATGTCGAGGCCGGCGCGCGTGCCGAAATGGATGGCCTCGGCGAGGCCCTGCACCAGTCCGGCAATGGCGATCTGGTTGCACATCTTGGCAAGCTGGCCGGCGCCGGCCGGCCCCAGCAATTTCCGCATCTTCGAGTAATGGACGATCAGCGGTTCGGCCTTGGCGTAGTCGGCCGCGTCGCCGCCGCACATGACGGTGAGGATGCCATTCTCGGCGCCGGCCTGGCCGCCGGAGACCGGCGCATCGAGGAAGCCCAGGCCGCGGCGCCTGGCTTGGGCGTGCAGCTCGCGCGCCACACCGGCCGAGGCGGTGGTGTGGTCGACGAATATGGCGCCCGGCTTCATGCTGTGAAAGGCGCCTTCGGCCCCCAGCGCCACTTGCAGCAGGTCGTCGTCATTGCCGACGCAGGCGAAGACGAAATCGGCATCCGCGGCGGCCTTGCCGGGTGTTGGCGCCGTGTCGCCGCCATGGGCGGCCTGCCATGTCGTGGCCTTGGCCGCGGTGCGATTATAAACCGTGACGGCCAATCCGCCGCGCTTCGCCAGATGGCCGGCCATCGGAAAGCCCATCACGCCAAGGCCGATCCAGGCGCTACGAACGGTCATTGCACATCTCCACTGGGTTGTTGCGGTGGCTTGCTAATCGATGCGCAAGCAAATGACAAATCCGCAAGGCCTCACAATCCACTTGATCGCCCCGGCAGGAGCGGCATTATGGCAACCGCGAGTCGCACTGCGGAGCGGATGCCGTGAGCATCGAACGAAGAAATTTTCCTCAATTCTTCATTACCGCCCCGGCCCCCTGCCCCTATCTGCCGGGCCGGGTGGAGCGCAAGGTGTTCACCCATCTGATCGGTCATGAGGCGCGCTCGCTCAATACCCAGCTCTCCCATGGCGGCTTCCGGCGCAGCCAGAACATCGCCTATCGCCCGGCCTGCGACGGCTGCGCGGCCTGCGTCTCGGTCAGGGTTCCGGTCAATTCCTTCGAGCTGCGAAAATCGTTCCGCCGGGTCCTGAACCGCAATGCCGACATCGAAAGCAGCGTCGGCAAGGCGCGGGCGGCCCATGAGCACTATTCCCTGTTCCGCGATTACATCGACACCCGCCATGGCCAGGGCGGCATGGCCGACATGACGGTTCTGGATTTCGCCGCCATGGTCGACGACAGTTTCGTCGACAGCCGCCTGGTCGAGTACCGGTTCAAGCCGGACGCCGAGCCGGCGGGCGCTCTGGCCTCGGCGGTGCTCATCGACATTCTCGGCGACGGCATCTCGATGATCTACAGCTTCTTCGATCCCGAGCTCGCGCATCGCAGCCTCGGCACCCTGATGATCCTCGACAACATCTACCGCGCCAAGCGGCTGAGCCTGCCCTATCTCTATCTCGGCTATTGGGTGAACGGATCGCCGAAGATGAACTACAAGGCCCAATTCCTGCCGCAGGAGCGGCTGACGGCCGGGGGTTGGGTGCTGTACCGGCGCTAGGCAATGTTCCGTGTGCTGACTATTAATCCATCGGTTTGAAGCGTTTCCCGGCTTTAATTGACGCCCAGTAATTTGTGTGACATGTGAGCGCGAGGTATGCCCTAGGGACTGAGTAACCTAGCGTTAAGTACAAATGATTATTGGGCCAGACAGATCGGATGCCGCAATTTACAGTTGCCTGACGATGCGGAAGGTTAAGGCTTAGCAAGGGGATCATGGCGGACAATTCGGATACGGATAGTGGCACGGTCCGCCTGGGGCTGCTGATCACCACGCTCGGCGGACTGCTGTTCACCCTCGATCTGCCGCTCCTGCGGCTGGCGGCCAGCGCCACCAGCGACACCAGCTACAAATGGACCCTGATTTTTGCCCGCGGCATCTTCCTGTTCCTGGCGATAACCGGAGTCTGGTATTTTCTCCGGCGTTTCAGCGGCAACAAGGCGCCCTATATCGCGGGCGCCGCCGGCCTGGCGGTCATTGCCACCAATACGCTGGCCAACATCACCTATATCGGCGCCATCGTCGAAACCTCGGCCGCCAATGTGGTGTTCATCACCGCGTTGATTCCTGTGATCACCGCCATGCTGTCGCGCATCTTCCTCAACGAACGCGTCCATGGCTGGACCTGGATCGCCACGACGGTTGCCTTTTTGGGCGTCGCCATCATCGTGTGGGACGGCGTGGGCGCCGGCAAGGTATTCGGCGATCTCCTCGCCCTCGTCTCCGCCTGTTGCACGGCGGGCGCCTTTACCATCATTCGAGCCAGCAAGAAAAACGTGGCAACCAGCCTGGCCGTCGGCAGCCTCGTCTCCGCCCTGGTGGCACTGATCTTCTTCGACGTCTCGCCCGCTTCGCTTCTGGCGCCGGCCAGCTTTGGGGTTCCCGGCTGGATCTGGGTCGGGCTCAACGGTTTGATCGCCATTCCGCTCGCTTCGACCCTTATCGCCAACGGCCCCCGCTTTCTGCCTTCGGCGGATGTCAGCATGTTTTTCCTGCTCGAGACGGTTCTCACGCCGGTCTGGATTTGGCTGATCTTCGCCGAGGCGCCGACGCGGACGGTTCTGATCGGCGGGTCGATCGTCATTCTGACCCTTGCCGCGCATAGCTGCTGGCGCTTGCAGACGACCTTGCGCGGCCGCGGCGGAGCAGCGCCGGCGGGCGCGGAACCTTAGGCATCGGCCAAGCGGAATCAGTGTAATAGATACGGCTTGGGCAGCCGGGTTGCCTGGGTCCGGAAAATGGTTGGGGGATTGGATGGGACAGGACGGGGTCCGGGATCCGCTGGGAACGGCACGGGTGGCGGCGAGCCTCGCCGCCGAACTTGAGCAGCTTGGTTATGGGGTGTCGCTGAACGACGATCTGGCGCGGTTCGCGGCCGTCAAGGCGACGGTGAACGACGGCCGGGTGGCGCCGTTCTTCGACCCCAACGTCAATGCCCTGCCCGGCGACCGGGTGTTCTGGATGCAGCTTGCGGCCAAGGACGGAACGGTGTGCGGGTTGCAGGCATTCCGGCTTGACACCGTCGATTCAAGCCTCGCCGACTGGGGCCCGTCATACACCATCGGCCTCTACATGCGCCGCCAGGAAATTCTGGTGCCGTTGCATCCCTCGCCGCCGCGCGGCAGCGTGGCCGAGCGCATTCGCGGCCGGCTCGTCTATCATGGCGAATTGTGGCTCGACCGCGCCGTGCGCAACCGCCGCATCGTCGAGGTGTTCGGGCGTCTCGGCCTGCTGCTCAGCCTGATCCGGTGGAATCCCGATGCGGTCTGGGCATTGACAAGCCAGACCATGGCCACCCATGGCCATCTCAACCGCATGGGCTTCAATTATCTGGAGCGCGGCTTCTTCCGCTGGCAGTGGGGCTCGGACGGCATCGACCCGGTCGAATGGATCGCCATCGCCGAGCGCCGCGGCCTCGAGCAGATGGTCGAGGAAATGCTAACTACACCACAGCAATCTCGACAGGCGTGATTTCGCTGACCACCGAGACGAGACGGCGGCGGCCGCGGCTGGCCGGATGGCGCATGACCAGGCGCTGATAGGGAATCCAGTCGACTTCGCCGTCCGGCCCCATCATCGCGGCATAGATGTGATCGTAATGCGGCTTGCCGGTGCGCAAGACATCTGCATAGGCGCGCGAGACGACGGTATCGTAGGACGTTCCCGACAGGCATGGCGTGGAGACCGGCGACATGCCCCACAATTTGGCGATCGGCGAGTGGCTGCCGATGCGCTCCACTTTGACCCTGCCCGAGGCATCGTCGATGGAACAGTCGATGGAATTCTCGGCTGGAGCCTCGCCCGCCTCGAAGCAGGCCCGCAGGCCTTCCGGCAGTTGGTGGGCGGCGGGATCGAATTCCCTGGTATAGACCCGCGACGACAGATGCACGTCGCTCTTCGCCATGATCGTGGCGATGCGGTCGCGCGCCGATTGGACCTCGTCCAGAGTCTCGGTAAACCAGCCCGACAAGTAATAGCGCAACGTGAACGGCCCGGTGCGCGCGCCGATCCAGGCCTTGACGAAATGCAGCGAGGCCCAGTTGGCGGCGGCAACATGCCATTTGATCGTCACGCCGTCCTCGCCGACCGTCGCTTTCACCACATTCTTGCGATCGAGAAGAACCCGATCCGGCAGGCCGGCTTCGCCCGGGCCGTCGGGCCGGGCGACAAGAAGACCATTGGCAATCCAGAACTCGAAGTTTTCCATGCCGCAACGATGCAGATCGCATCTTTCCCCAGGACGGGCCCGGACGTGCCGGCAGAGGGCTGCCGGCCGGAGGCCTCGTCCCCCAATCGGATCGCATGGAATGTCCAAATAAACGGTAAATTTACCATTCCCGCTCGGCGTGTGGCCGATTGTGATCGCGTCACACGATGCGGATGTCGACCTTGGCGATTTCGGTGACGATGGTTACCGCCCGGCGCCGGTCGCTGGCATGGATCGGCATGATCACCCGCTGATAGGGAATCCAGGTGACCGTATCGTCCGGGGTGCGCATGGCGGCGTAGACATGGTCGTAGCGCGGCCGTCCGGCTTTCAGCACATCGCTATAGGCGGCGCTGACAACACGATCGTAGGAACCGCCATTGGTACATGGATAGGAGACCGGCGCCGTACCCCACAGCCGGGCGATCGTCGACTTGGCACCGATGCGATCGACGCGGAAGCGGCCGGAGCTTTCCTCATAAACGCAGTCGACGGAATAATCCGCGGTGGCCGCGCCGTCGAGCCAGGCATGCTGCAGGAGCGGCGGCATCGCCCTGCCGTTGGGATCGGCTTCATGCACGAATGCCCGCTTTACCAGATGCAGATCGCTCTTCGACAGGATTTCGCCAATGCGCCGGCTGGCAGCGTCGGCGGTATCGCAGATTTCTTCGAACCATCCGGCCAGGAAATAGCGCAGCATGAAAGGGCCGCGCAGGCCGGCCAGAAATTCTCCGGCGAAAAAGAGCGAGGCGAAATTCGGCGAAAACACCGACCAGCGGATTTCGGTCCCGAGCTCTCCCGTCGACACCCGCACGCAGCCGAAACGGTGCATGAACTCGTCATCGCTGGCGCTGCCGGCCACGAATTTCGGCCGGTCGCGAGCCAACGCGCCCTTGTCGATCCAGTAGATTTCCCCGCGCACAGTGCCCATGCGGCCTCAGAATATCGGACAATACTCGCCAACTGCCATCATGGACGCCATTCCCGCAAAGTCGACATAAAATATTCCCGTTAGATAACAATGCACTAAGAATGAGGCCCGCATTAACCATTTATTGTCAATTTGGTTCAAATCCCTAACAAGGGCGGTTAACTTACGTATGCGGCAATTAAGGTTGACATTGCGTCCATTTTTGTGAAGTTTTGGCACGGGGACAGTGTCAAAACGTGAGTAAGGGGGGTCTATGAGTGTCGTCCAACCGATCCGGCCGTCGGTTCAGGTTAATCCTGGAAATTCGTTTCTCGACAATGGCAAGCCGCGGCGGGATTTTCCGGCCTGGCATTTCGCCATGGTCAACGACCGGCCACGCAACGAGGCCATCGAGCGGGCCATCGCGGCACTCGATCTGGCCGGCAAGACGGTCGTCGAAATCGGCACCGGCACCGGATTGATCGCCCTGCTTTTCGCCAAATACGGCGCGGCGCGCATCGTCACCTGCGAAATGAACGCCAATCTGGCCGGCGTGGCCCAGCGCATCATCGCCGCCACGCCCTATGCCGAACGCATCACCGTCATCAACGAATCCTCCACCGTGGCAATTGGGCGCGGACTCTTGCCGCGTCTGCCAGACGTGATCTTCACCGAGACGCTCGATTGCGGCGTGGTCGGCGAAGGCTTCATGCCGATCGCCGAAGACATCGGGCAGCTGGCGGGTCCCGATACTTTCATCATGCCGCGCATCGTTACGCAGTTCGCCGCGCTTATCGACAGCGACAACCTGGCCAATCTCAACCGGGCGGGCCTTGCCTGCGGCTTCGATCTCGGCCCGCTCAACGACTATGCGACCGGCAATTACTTCCCAGTCCACACGGAATTGCATCCCCACAGGTTTCTCAGCGACAACGTCACGCTACGCAACTTCACCTATCTCGAATGCCCGGACGCAACGCCCGTGCCGGTCAGGGCCAGGTCGTCGGGAACCGCCCACGGTATGCTGAGCTGGTTCAGCGCCGAATTCGGCAGCGCCACGGTGCATAACGAGCCGTTCAGCGGCAGCCACTGGCATCAGGCCTTCCACCCCCTGCCGGCCGAGATGACGATCAAGGAAGGCGAAGAGCTGTCGCTGATGATCGACAATGGCGGTTATGCGCTGGTGGCGCGCGGTACTTGAGTTTCAGTCCAGCGTTACCTTGTAGCGACTGAGCGCCACCACCGAAACGATGACCAGGATCGCCGCCAGGGCTGCGAGTTCCGGCGCTATTTCGAGGAAATCGGCGCCCTTCAGCATCACGCCGCGCACGATGCGCAGGAAATGCGTGTTGGGCAGCGCCTCGCCGATCGCCTGGGCCCAACCCGGCATGCCGCGAAACGGGAAGGCGAAGCCCGACAGCAGGATAGACGGCAGCAGGAAGAAGAACGACATCTGCATGGCCTGCAACTGGTTCTGGGCCACCGTCGAAAAGGTGAAACCGAGGGCCAGATTGACGGTGATGAAGAGCAGCGTCGCCATGGCGAGCAGCGCGATGCTGCCCACGAAGGGAACGCCGAACAAGAGCTTCGCCGCCGTCAGCACCACGGTCACCTGAACCGCGCCGATCAGAATATAGGGGGCGATCTTGCCGGCCATCACTTCGATGGGCCGCACCGGCATGGCGAGGAGATTTTCCATGGTGCCGCGCTCCCGCTCGCGGGTGACGGCAAGCGAGGTCATCATCACCATGGTCATGGTCAGGATGACGCCGAGCAGACCCGGCACGACATTGTAGCGGGTGATATTCTCTGGGTTATAGCGCCGGTGCAGCAGCACCTCGACCGGGCCGTCGCGGCCGCGCAGATATGATAGCGGGCCGGTGAGATCGCGCGCCAAAGTTTGCGCAATCGCCTGATCGACGGCGCCCAGGGCATTGCCGGTGGTGGCGGGATCGGTGGCGTCGGCCTCGATGGCGATCTGCGCGCCCTCCTGGCGCAGCAGCTTGCGGGTGAAGCCCGACGGGATGGTGATGACGAATTGCACCTGGCCGCGCTGCAGAAGTTCATCGGCTTCGGCCTCGTTGGCGGCAAGGCGCACGATGTCGAAATAGCCGGTGTTGCCGATGGCGCCGACCAGCGCCCGGGTGATGGCGCTATTGTCGGCGGAGAGCACCGCCGTGGGCAGGCCCTTGGGATCGTTGTTGATGGCGTAGCCGAAGAGCAGGAGCTGCATGATCGGCATGCCGAACATCATGGCGAAGGTCAGCCGGTCGCGGCGCAGCTGCTTTGCTTCCTTGTAGATCATCGCCAGCAGGCGGTACCAGAATCCCATCTAGGCGGCCTCGGCGTTGTCGCGCACCTGGCCCATCAGGTGAATGAAGACATCCTCGAGCGTGGCGCCGGCTTTGCGCCAGGCGAGGCCGCGGTTCTGGCGGTAAGGCGCAATCGCTTTTTCAAGCGCCGCCGCATCGGGGCCGCAGACATGGAGCGCCGTCCCGAAGGCCGCCGCCGCCGTGACGCCCGGCGCATCGCGCAGCACCGGCGCCAGACGGTCGGCGCCGGGGCCGGTGGCGATCCAGGCCTTGAGCTGCGAGGCTTCGACAACCTCCTCGGCGGTGCCGCGCGCCATCAGCTTGCCGTAGACGATGTAAGCGATTTCGTGGCAGCGCTCGGCCTCGTCCATGTAGTGGGTGGAGACCAGAACCGTCATGCCGCCCGCCGCAAGGCTGTGGATTTCATCCCAGAAGGCGCGCCTGGCCTTGGGATCGACGCCGGCGGTGGGCTCGTCGAGCAACAAAAGTTTGGGCTCGTGCAGGACGCATGCCGTCAAAGCCAGGCGCTG
>JANMQL010000326.1:0-1846 GCA_031370475.1 Hyphomicrobiales bacterium
TCCATCTTGTTGCTGCCGATCAGGCCGATCAGGCGGTTGACCCAGCCGGTCTCGGTGGCGGCCAGCGAGCCGGCGCCCTTTTCCAGCATATCCTGGGCCTCGAAATGACTGCGGTCGCGATAGGGAGTGGAGACCGCATGGTCGAAGCTGAGCTCGCGCGACTTGAACATGGGCTCGAGCGGCGACAGGGCCTGGTGCAGGCCGAAGAAATCGCCGGCGGCAAAACCCGGCGCCGGCGCGATGTCCCCGGTCTTGGGCCGCAGCCGGGCGAAATCCGGATCGCCCCAGGGCTGGACCACGTCGAGGCCGTCCATGCCGCCGCGCAGAACGATGACGACGAGACGGCGGTCGGTCGCGGCGGCGGCAAGCGTCAGAGCCGGCAGCATCGAATAGATGCCGGAAGCGGCGGCGGCATGCAGCAAGGCGCGGCGGCTCAACATGGTCATCTCCGGTTGAATTCGGGGCTGGCGAAGACCAGGCCCAGGGCCTCCAGCCGGTTGCTGGCGGACCCGACGGTGGCAATCGTGTTGGCGGTGGCAAGCGGGCCCAGGGCGGCGGCGATCAGATCGGCGGGATCGGTTTCGGCCATGCGGCGCACCAAGGCCGGTATCCAGCGCAGGCGGCGGGCGAAAGATGCCGGCGCCAGCCAAAAGTCCGGATCGTCGGGCCAGCCCTGCGGCGACGGCGCAAGCCAGAGTTTCTGGGTGAGGGCGGCCATGGCGCCGAAAGTCAGCGGATTGCCGTTCGGCTTGCCGTCTTCCCCGTCCTTCAAATCGAGAGAGCCGGTGCGTAGATTTGCCGCACGCAGGGCGCTCACCACGAACTCGAAATCATTGCGGGCAAGCCCGCCCAGGGGGGCGGATGCCTCGGCGAGATCGAGCAAGGCATAATAGACCTCCGGCAGATAGCCGCCGCTGTCGAGAAACACCTTGGCGAGTTTTTCCGCAGCGGCATCGGCGGATGGCCCCAGGAAATGGTGCGCCAGCTTGCGGGCGACATGGCGGGCGGTGGCGGGATGGACCGCCAGCATGCGCAGGGCGTCGGTGAAATCCTTGCCGCGGGTGTCGCCTTGAAATTTGCCATCGAGAAGGGTCTTGGGGCCCGGCTCGGCGCGGTTGCGGGCGAAGACCGTGCCGGCCTCCTTGAGGCTCACCCACCAGCCGGTCATGATCGCGGCCAGGGCGGTGACATCGCGCTGCGAATAGCCGCCATCGGCGCCCATGGTGTGAAGCTCGAGAATTTCGCGGCCGAGATTTTCGTTGAGACCCTTGGCCTTGCGCTTGCCGAGCGGGGAATTGGGGCCGACCGACTCCTGCAGACTGAGATAAAAAATCATCGCCGGGTGCAGCTCGGCGGCGATCAGGAGATCGGCGAAATAGCCCATGACATGAGCCCCGATGGCGGCGGCCTGAAAGGGCCCAGCCAAGGCCAAAACCTGCGGCACGCCCATTCCCAGGCTGAAATGATTGGCCCAGAAGGCGGTGAGCCTCGCGGCAAACGGCATGTCCGTGGCGGCGGCCGAAACGATCGCCGCATGGGTATCGCCGATCAGGAACCGGTGGATGGCACGGCCGACGTTCATGCGGGCGGCAGCGAGATCGCCGGTTTTGCCGCGTTTTGCCGCCACGACAGCATCATAGAGATCGCGGAGCGCGGCAAGCCTGAGGGACGTTTCATCGGAGACCGGCGGCCCGGCATTTTCCAGACGGCCAAGTTCGGCGGCGGCATCGAACCGGGACGAGCCATGCTTGCCGGGACCGAATCCGAAACGGAAAGAGGCAATGTCTCCCTGCATTCAAATAATCTCATAGGCGAGTGTGGCGCCACTGTGTCGCCAATCCCGGGT
>JANMQL010000409.1:0-15740 GCA_031370475.1 Hyphomicrobiales bacterium
CTCCTGGTGAAATATGTCGAGGCCGGCTGGCTCGGCCGCAAGACCAATCGCGGCTTCTACGACTATCGCGGCGAAAAGCCGGTGCCGACCCGCTAACCCGAAGTACCTTCGGCCAGCGCCGCCTCAATCAGCTTGACCGCCTCGGGACTATCCCATTCGGCCGGACCCAGGAGGCGACCTATTTCATTGCCTTCGCGGTCGATCAGCACCGTGGCGGGCAGTCCCACCGCCTCGAGATCGTCGAGAATTTTGCCGCTGGGCTCGACATAGAGCTTGAGCGCCTGCGAGCCTGTCTCCTCAATGAAGGCCGCCGAGGCCGCAATTCCCTTGCGGTCGATGCTGATGGCGACCACCTCGAAATCCTTCGAACCAAGCTGCTTCTGCAACTGGGCGAGAGCCGGCATTTCCTTCCGGCAGGGCGCGCACCAGGTGGCCCAGAGATTGACCAGAACGACCCGGCCGCGCCACTGGCTGAGCTTCATATCCTTGCCGGCGCCGTCCTGGAAGGCGATATCGGCCACCGGCCGACGCTCCGGCTTGACGAGGAAGGCGGCCAGCGCGCCCCTGGCCAGTTGCTTGCTCACTCCCGCCTGCGCCGGGGCGGCACCCGCTTGCGGCACGGCGGCCTTGCGCTCGCCGCTCTGAAACCAGTAAATGCCGGTGATCGCGGCAAGGACGGCAAGTCCGGCGGCAAGGGATCGGTATCGGGTTTTCATGGCAGGCCCTTTGCGCCGGGATGAAGGATTTTCGATGACCAACAAGATGTGGGGCGGGCGGTTTCAATCGGGACCGGACGCGATCATGGAGGAGATCAACGCCTCGATCGGCTTCGACCGGCGCCTGTTCGCCCAGGATATCGCGGGTTCCAAGGCCCATGCCGCGATGCTGGCCGAACAAGGCATCATCTCGAAGTCCGATGCCTCTGCAATTAGGCGCGGACTCGACCGGGTTCAAGGTGAAATCGAGGCTGGAAAGTTCACGTTTTCGCGGGCGTTGGAGGACATTCATCTCAATATCGAGTCGCGGCTCAAGGAGCTGATCGGCCCCGCCGCCGGACGGCTGCACACGGCGCGTTCGCGCAACGACCAGGTGGCCACCGATTTCCGCCTCTATGTGCGCGATACCATCGATCATCTCGACGGCCAGTTGCTCGATTTGCAGCGCGCCCTTGCCGAAAAGGCCGCCAGCCATGCCGCCACCATCATGCCGGGCTTTACCCATTTGCAAGTGGCCCAGCCGGTGACCTTCGGCCACCATTGCCTGGCCTATGTCGAGATGCTGGCCCGCGACCGCTCGCGCCTCGCCGGTGCGCGCCGGAGACTGAACGAAAGCCCGCTGGGAGCCGCCGCCCTTGCCGGAACCTCTTTCCCCATCGACCGCGCCATGACGGCCAAGGCGCTCGGCTTCGACCGGCCGATGCGCAATTCCCTCGATGCCGTATCGAGCCGCGACTTCGCGATCGAAACAATTGCCGTCTGCGCCATCTGCGCCACGCATTTGTCGCGGCTGGCCGAGGAAATCGTCATCTGGTCCTCGGCCCAGTTCCGCTTCGTGAAACTCTCCGACAAGTTCACCACCGGCTCCTCGATCATGCCGCAGAAGCGCAACCCGGACGCCGCCGAACTGGTGCGCGCCAAGCCGGGGCGCATCTTGGGCGCCCTGATGGCGCTGCTCACGGTGATGAAGGGCCTGCCGCTCGCCTATTCCAAGGACATGCAGGAGGACAAGGAGCCGGCCTTCGATGCCTTCGATTCGCTCTCGCTCGCCATCGCGGCGACGACGGGCATGGTGCGCGATATGACGCCCGACGCGGCCCGGATGCGGGCGGCGGCGGCGCAGGGCTTTTCCACCGCCACCGACCTCGCCGACTGGCTCGTCCGTACACTGAAGATACCGTTCCGCGGCGCCCACCATACAGCCGGACGCCTCGTGGCGTTGGCCGAGGAGAAGGGCTGCGATTTGCCGCAATTGCCGCTCGCCGGCATGCGGAAGGTCGAGAAGCGCATCACCAAGGACGTTTACAAGGTGCTGACGGTTGAAGCTTCCGTCGCCTCGCGCGTGAGCTTCGGCGGCACCGCGCCCGTCAATGTCGGGCGCGAAGCGAAGCGCTGGCTGAAGCTCTTGGGACCGCGATAGGACATGCCATGAAAAACATTCTGCTGCTGATCGCGCTGGTCCTGACGCTCGCCGCCTGCGGCGTGCGCGGCGATCCGGAACCGCCGCCGCAGTTCACCGAGGCGCGCTAGGCGATGCATCACTTCGCCTATCGCGACGGCGTGCTGCATGCCGAGGATGTGAGCTTGGCGGCGCTGGCCGAGGAAATCGGCACGCCCTTCTACTGCTATTCCACCGCCACGCTGGAGCGTCACTACCGCGTCATTGACGAGGCCTTCGCCGGCACCGATCATCAGATCTGCTACGCCATGAAGGCCAATTCCAACCAGGCGGTGATCCGTACCATGGCCGATCTCGGCGCCGGCATGGATGTGGTCTCGGAAGGCGAGCTCCGCCGGGCGCTGGCCGCCGGCGTGCCGGCCCGCAAGATCGTGTTCTCGGGCGTCGGCAAGACGGCCCGCGAAATAGCCTTCGCCCTGAAGGAGGGCATCGCCTGTTTTAACGTCGAATCCGAGCCCGAGCTCGAATTGCTCTCAGGCGTTGCCCGGCGCACCGGCCAGCGCGCCACGGTTTCGATCCGTGTCAACCCGGATGTCGACGCCAAAACCCATCACAAGATCACCACCGGCAAGGCCGAAAACAAATTCGGCGTCTCCTATGCCAGGGCGCCCGAGGTCTATGCCCGCGCCGCCGCCCTTTCCGCCATCGATGTGGCCGGCGTCGACATGCATATCGGCAGCCAGATCGTCGAGCTCGAGCCCTTCGAGCAAGCCTTCAAGCTGATGGCCTCGCTGGCGGCGGAGCTGAAATCCCAGGGCCACAACATCCGCCACCTCGACCTCGGCGGCGGCTTGGGCGTTCCCTATCGCGGCAGCAACGACGTGCCGCCGCACCCGGATGAATACGCCGCCATGGTCAAGCGCACCCTCGGCCATCTCGGCCTCGAATATGTGCTCGAACCGGGGCGCATGATCGCCGGCAATGCCGGCGTGCTGGTGTCGCGCGTGGTTTATGTGAAGCACGGCGAGGAAAAGCATTTCATCATCCAGGACGCGGCGATGAACGATCTGATCCGCCCGACGCTGTACGACGCCTGGCACGACATCGTGCCGGTGAAGGAGCCCCGTCCCGATCAAGGCGCGATCGATGCCGATATTGTCGGGCCGGTGTGCGAATCGGGCGATTACTTGGCTAAATCCCGGCGCCTGCCCACGGTCGCGCAGGGCGATCTTCTCGCCGTGATGACCGCCGGCGCCTATGGCGCGGTGCAGTCGGGAACCTACAATACCAGGCCCCTGGTGCCGGAAGTCCTGGTTAAGGGCGGAAAATGGGCCCTGGTGCGGCCGCGCCAGACCCATGAAGAGCTGATCGGCCTCGACCGGCTGGCCGCCTGGCAGGACGGAAATTAAGTTTACGGTATCTAAATCGTGAAGAGTCACAAGGGGGCATAATTTCGCCCCCGTGTGTTAGCATGCTTCCCGATATGGCCGGACCCACCGACCGCGCGCTCGACGTTAAGATCCTCCAGGCACGGCTCGCCATGGGCTGGGAGCGGCTGTGGGCGGCTTTGCATTGGCCGGTGCTCATCTTCGTGGGCTTTGCCGCCACGGTTCTCTCCGGCTTCTTGCCGATGCTTCCCGATATTTCGCGCTATGCGGCGCTCGCCCTTTTTGCCGGCGCCTATCTGTGGTCGCTGAAGCGCCTCCTCGCAATCGTCTGGCCCGGCCGCCACGATGCCATGCGGCGCATCGAAATCGTCTCGCGCCTCGCCCACCGGCCGGTCACCGCACTCGCCGATACGCTGGCCGGAGAGCCGGGCGATCAAGCAAGCCGCATCGTCTGGGAGGAACACAAGCGCCGGCAGTTGCGCGCCCTGGAAAATCTCAAGGCCGGCATGCCGCGCTCGGCCTGGCGCGATCTTGATCCGCGCGCCCTGCGCGTGCCGGTGGCACTTGCACTTCTGGTAAGCCTGTTGCTCGGCCCCGGCGATCCGCGCAGCAATCTCGCCGATGCCTTGCGGCTGGCTCCCATCGGCGAGGCGGCGCCCCTGGTTCTCGATGCCTGGATCAAGCCGCCTGCCTATACCGCCCGGCCGCCGGTCATGCTCACCAGCCCGGCCATGGTCGAAAAGCTCAAGACCGAGCCCGAGATACTGGTTCCGGAAAACTCGATTCTCACCTTCCGCCTCAATGGCGCGAGCGAACCCTCGGTGCGCTTCAACGCGTTGACGCCGCAGGGCACCGCCGGCGCGGAGCTGGCCGAGCCTTCGCCCAAGAACAAGTTCGAGGCCGGGCTGTTCCAGTCCGAGGCAAAACTGACTCGTCCCGCCCTCGTCACCATCATGGATGGCGGACGCGAGCTGATCGCCTGGCGCATTTCGCTCATTCCCGATGTAGCGCCCACCGTGGCCTTCACCGCCGAGCCCGCTGCCGATGCAACGGGCACACTCGCCGTCAAATGGAAGGCAGCCGACGATTACGGCGTCGTCCGCATCGTTTCGGAGATTTCGCTGTCCGATACCCAGGACGGTGGCGTGGGCATCGCCGGCAACGGCGTGTTCCTCTTCGATGCGCCGGAATTTCCGGTTGTCTTGCGCAAGTCGTCGGCGAAACAGGAAGCCGGCGGTTCGACCGCCGATCTCACCGCCCATCCCTGGGCCGGACTGATGGTTGAAATGGTGCTGGAGGCGCGCGATGCGGCGGGCCATTCGGGCTTCAGCGAGACCAAGACGTTCCGCCTGCCGGAGCGCAATTTCACCAAGCCGCTGGCCCGCGCACTGATCGAGCAGCGCCGCGCGCTGGTCATGGAGCCCGACGATACTTCGGAAGTCGAATCCATGCTGGAAGCACTGCTCGACTACCCAGCCGGATTGATCGAGCGCAGCAGCACCCACATCGCCATCGCTTCGGTGATCTCGCGGCTCGCCAATGCCGGAAGCCACGACGATATCCGCGACGCCATCGGCATGTTGTGGCAAATCGCCGTCAATCTCGAGGATGGCGAACTTGCCGACATCCGCGCCGAGCTCGAGGCGGCGCGCCGCCAGCTCGAACAGGCGCTCGCCGATAAGGCTTCGCCGGAAGAGATCGCCAAACTGATGCAGCGGATGCGCGAAGTGATGGACCGCTACATGGAGGCGCTGCTCAAGGACGCAGAGCAACGGCGGCAACAGGGTGGCGAGCAACGCCAAGGCCAGCAGGGTGAGACGATCAGCCCCGAACAATTGCAGAAGATGCTGGATACCATCCAGAAGCTCGCCGAGAACGGCGCCCTCGATGCCGCCCAGGACATGCTGGCGCAGCTCGAGAACATGCTGCGCAATCTCGAGCCCGGTATGAATGCCCGGCAAGTCGAGCCGCAGAACGGTTCGCCCATGTCGCAGATGCTCGACCAGCTCTCCGAACTGATGCGCCGCCAGCAGGGCCTGATGGACGACACCCAGCGCATGCCCGATGCAAGCCAAGGCGATCTGAGCGAACGCGAAGGCAGCGAGCCCGGCAATCGCGGCCAGCAGGCCAACCCCGAGTCGCTGGCCGGCCAGCAGCAGGAGCTTGGCCGCATGCTTGACGAGATGATGAAGCGGCTCGGTCAAAACGGCATGCAGGCGCCGCCGTCGCTGGGCGAGGCGGGCAAGCAGATGCGCGGCGCCGAAGGTTCGCTGCGCAAGCGCGACCGTGGACGGGCCCTTGGCCAACAGGGCGAAGCGTTGAGTCAATTGCGCGAGGGAGCCCAGAGTGTCGTGCGCCAGCTGATGCAGCAGGGCACCGGCGCGGAGGGCAACTACAGCCGCCATGGCGAGGCCCGCGGCGATCAGCGCGATCCTCTTGGCCGGCCCTTGCCGAACCGCAGCGAGGATTTCGGGCCGGAACGCGACATGCTGCCGTCGGAACTGGCAATCCGCCGGGCAAGGGAAATTCTTGAAACCCTGCGGACCCGCGCCGGCGAGCCCGGCCTGCAGCGCATCGAGCGCGACTATATCGACCGGTTGCTACGCGGACTTTACTGAGTTTCTTCGACGATCGTCCGGTCGCCTGCTGCTACCTGCCAGCGGCCGGAGATCCTTTCGATACTCGTAACCCGGCCGGCGCCCGGCAGGAGTTCGCCTTTCGCCACCGGCCAGATGCGGGCGCCCGAAATATCGGCGATCTCGATAAAGGCCGTGCCATCGATCACCGACAGGAGCGTGTAGGAGACGGGCGCCTGATAGGTGGCGGGTGGAACCGTTGCGGCGGCGGTATTTTCCCGCCGTCTCTCGACCGGCGTGACGCTGCCGGTGATCAGCGGATCGGCGGCGGCGCGAAACTGGGCGCCGCCGACGGTGACCGGCAAGGCCTCGGGTCCGCCCCGCCCCCCCGCCACATTGAGCAGCATGAAGCCGGCGCAGAAGGCACAGGCGAAGGCAAAGGCGCTGGAAGCGATATTGAGCAACAGGTCCGAGAGATCGATCGACGGGCGAAATTTCATTGTGGCGGCATCCCAGGCTGGTGCCCCATGCATGACATGGGGAGCTTGCGCGCAGCCGGAGAAAATTATCGTGACCGCCCGAAAATGTGACGCCGATCACATTCGGAAACGGATTTCTGGCGGAAATTGGCCCGGTCAAACAGACGCGGATCGGAACTCGCAGCTCTATCCCGATCTATCGGGATGGTGACCGGACTGTGTTTGGATCGAGGAGGCGGCTCTAAGGCCCCCTCTGCCGCCTCCTCGTTCGCTCTCCTGGTTTGACTCCCGGTCTCCCGCCCGCCCAGTATCGCCCCCATGGATGGTTCGACCGGTTTTGACACCGCCGCAGGCTACTGGCTGCAGCAATTTTTCAATGGCCTGGTGCTGGCCTCTTTCTATGTGACGCTGGCCACCGCCTATGCCCTGTTGCAGGGAATCACCAACAAAATCGTGCTCTCCTTCGGCGATTTCGCCACCTATGGCGCTTTCGCCGCCGTCTATGGCGCCCTGTGGACGATGCTTGGCGGAAACATTTCGACCGCCGTTGTGCTGGTGGCGCTGGCCGGTGCCGTGTTGACCGCGGGCGCCCTCGGCCTGGCGGCCAATGGTCTGGTCTTTGCGCCCATCGTCCGCGCCCCCGGTCAAGCTGTGATGATCGCCTCAATCGGCCTGTCGATCGTGCTGCAGGAGACGATGCGGCTGCAATCGGATGCCCGCGACCAATGGCTGCCGCTACTCTTTCCCGGCCAGGCGCTGGTTCTCGGCGGTAGCGGCTTCCCGGTGCATTTTGGCGTGATGCAGATGATTTCGGTCGCCATCGGTCTTGCCGCCGCGGCCCTCGTCTTCGCCACGATGCGCTGGACCCGGGCCGGGCGCCTGTGGCGGGCCTGCGCCCAGAATACCCGCCTGGCCGAGCTTTCCGGCGTCGATTCGGCGCAAGTCCTGAACTGGTCCTTCGCCGGCGCCGGAGCCCTCGCCGGTATTTCCGGCGCCATCATCACGCTGGCCTATGGCGGCGTCAGCTTCCACATGGGGCTGGTGCTGGGCTTCAAGGCGATGTTCGCCGCCATCATCGGCGGCTTCGGCACCATTGGCGGCGCCGTCGCCGGCGGCATCTTGCTCGCCGCTCTTGAAGTCGCCTGGTCGGCGGCTTTCCCTCTCGCCTACCGCGATGTCGCGGTCTTTGCTATCGTGGTGACGATTCTGGTGCTCAAGCCCGAGGGCCTAGTTGCCACAAGTTTCCGGCGCGAAAGCGAATGAGACTGCCGAGCTTAACCGTCCTGCTCGCTGCGGCATGCCTGCTCGCCGCTTGCGAAGACAATTCGAAGAGCCCCTATCTCGAATTCGCCGGCGGTGGTTTTATTTTCAATTACCGTTATTCCGAGGCCTATTACGGTTTCGTCGTCAGGCCCAAGAAACCGTTGCCGGAAGGCGCGGTTCTGGAAGCGCAATTCGAAATGCCGGAAGGCGCGCCGGATTTCATTGTCACCGCCAAGGCGGCACCCGGGCAACTGCAATACATGTTCAAGACCGACCCCCTGCACGGCATCGTCGAAGGCCACGGCTACAAGGCCGTGATCCGCCTCCTCGACGGCACAACCGGCACGGAAATCGCCAGCTATGAAAAGACCTTCCATGCCGATTTCGACCAGGCGAGCCTGCCGGACAAACCGCTGGTCGTCGGCCCCGCCTATCAACAAGCCCCGTGAGGCCTATTCGATCCGTACCGCGGTTCCCGCCGCCGTCACCATCAGCATGCTGCCGTTGCTGCCGATCGTCTCGTAATCGAGATCGACGCCGATCACCGCATTGGCGCCGAGCGCCGCGGCCTTATCGGTCATGTCGGCGACCGCCGTCTGGCGCGCGTCGTTGAGCACCTTTTCATAGGACCCGGCCCGGCCGCCGACGATATCGCGGATCGAGGCGAAGAGATCGCGGAACAGATTGGCGCCGAGAATGGCCTCGCCCGCCACCAGGCCCTTGTATTCGACGACGCGCCTGCCTTCGACATTATGGGTTGTGGTCACCAGCATGATTCGCCTCCGCTGCCAATTTAGTGGCGGAAATGCCGGATGCCAGTGAAAACCATGGCCAGCCCCGCCGCATCGGCTGCCCTGATGACTTCATCATCCTTGATCGAGCCGCCCGGCTGGATGACGGCGGTGGCGCCCGCCTCGGCCGCCTGCAGAAGGCCGTCGGCAAAGGGAAAGAAGGCATCGGAGGCGACGACCGAACCTTTGACCGGTGAGTCTTCGAGGCCAGCGGTACGGGCCGCATCCTCGCTCTTGCGCACCGCGATCCGTGCCGAATCGATCCGCGACATCTGCCCGGCGCCGATCCCCACCGTGGCGCCGTCCCTGGCATAGACGATGGCATTGGACTTGACATGTTTGGCCACCCGGAAGGCGAATTTGAGATCGGCAAGTTCCCGCTCCGTTGGCGCCCGCCGCGTCACCACCTTCAGATCGCGCTCCGCCAGCGTGCCATTGTCACGCGATTGCACCAGGAGACCGCCGGCGATGGTTTTCACCGCCAGTCCGGAGCCGCGCGGGTTGGGCAGGCCGTCGACAATCAGTAGGCGCAAATTCTTCTTGGCCGCAACGATCGCCTGGGCATCCGCGCCGGCGCCGGGAGCCACGATCACTTCCGTGAACAGCTCGACGATTTCTTTCGCCGTCGCCGCGTCGAGCCGGCGGTTCAGCGCCACGATGCCGCCGAAGGCGCTGACCGGATCGCAGCGCAGCGCCTTGCCATAGGCTTCGCGCGGCGAAGCGCCGAGCGCCACGCCGCAAGGGTTGGCATGCTTGACGATGACGCAGGCCGCCTCACGCGCCGCATCGAACTCGGCCAGGCATTCAAGTGCGGCGTCGGTATCGTTGAGATTGTTGTAGGAAAGTTCCTTGCCCTGCAATTGCCGCGCGTGCGCGACACCGGCACGCCGCTCGGGCGTTTCATAAAGTGCCGCTTGCTGATGCGGATTCTCGCCATAGCGCAGAACTTGCAGACGCCTTCCGCCGATGGCGAAATAATCCGGCAGCGGCGCATCGAGGGCCCGGGCGAACCATTGCGCAATCGCCGCGTCATAGGCGGCGGTGCGGCCATAGGCTTTGGCGGCGAGATGCTTGCGGGTTTCAAGCAGCGTGGCGCCGCCATGCTGCCGCATCTCGGCAACGACCGCCGCGTAATCGCCGGGCGCCACGATCACCGTCACGCTATCGTGGTTCTTGGCGGCGGCGCGGATCATCGCCGGTCCGCCGATGTCGATATTCTCGACGGTTTCATCCCAGCCGGCATGGCGCGCGGCGGTTTCCTCGAAGGGATAGAGATTGACCGCCAGGAGATCGATGCCGCCGATGCCATGGTCGCGCTGGGCCGCTTCATGGGCCGCGTCGCCGCGCCTTGCCAGCAGCCCGCCATGCACCCTGGGATGCAGTGTCTTGACCCGGCCATCCATGATTTCCGGAAAGCCGGTGAGTTCGGACACATCCCTGACCGCGAGACCCGCTTCCGCCAGCGCCCTGGCGGTGCCGCCCGTCGAGACGATCTCGACCTTGAGTTCCGCCAGGGCCCGGGCGAAGTCCAGCAAGCCGGTCTTGTCGGAAACGGAGATCAGGGCGCGACGAATAGATTTCGACATGGGCATTCCTGCAAGGCGGGCAACGGCGCCCCTTAGCATGGACGGCCGCTCCGGCCATCAGAAAGGAAGTCGCGGGGCTGTATCCGCCGGTTGACGCCGCCGTGGCTTGCGGTCGAGTCTCTTGAAGGCCCAATTGACCCGCGCCGCGCCCCGGGATTCACCGCGAATGACCATCTGCCGGCAGTCCTGGGGGCCTTCGCCGGTGGCAAGCAACAGGCTATCCTCGAGACTAACATGGCCGCCGCGGACGGTGAATTTCCAGGCGGTGCGATTGGGCGGCATCAGGATGATGTTGGCACCTTTGCGGTCCTGCCAGGCCCGGACCGAGGGATGCAAATGAAAACGCAACACGAAGTCTGGGGCGGGAGAGAGGATGCGATCTTCGCCGCGGAAGTCGTGCCCGCCTGCCGCCAGATAGAGGTCCCGCTCATGGCCGATACTGCGGGCTGCGAGCAGCATTCCCTGGGACGAATTCGTGACCTCCGCGTCCGCCGCTTCGCTGACGCCAGGTCGGTCCAGCGTGCTATGAGCGGCGGGCGATTTCGCCGCCTCCCGCCAAGCGGCGCTGGCATGGCGTGGCATGCCGCAATTTCCCACGATGCGGTGGGGACCGTCGGAGAACTCGAAGGCGAGCGGGCTGCCGCAAGCTTTCGCCGGTCCGCAATCGGCGATAACCACCGCCGGCCCCTGCGCCAGCCGGCAATAGCCGGAATGGGGCGCGTGCATTAGCGGCTGGCCGGCCACGCCGTCATGATCGAGAACGCAGCGCACGGCGGCCTGGCGGGTTCCGTCGGCGCCCTGAAACAGGGCCAGCCCGCCGTCGCCATGACACAGCATGCGCAGCATGGGTAACGCCCGCTCGACACATGCGGCGAGCGTTGCCGGCACGGCCAGGCGCTGGCCCGCCAGCATGTCGCACAACGGCATCACGTCGAGAAGCAGCTCCAGTAGATCCCGCGGATTGCGCGACGCCGGGCCGCCATCGGAAAGAATCGAGACCGCAACCGCCCTGGTCAGACCATGCAGAGCCCGGTCGCGCAGATCCTCGCCGCCGCGAAAGGCCAGCGCCGCCGCCAGCAGCGCCGCCCATTTGCCGAGCTGTTCGCGGCTGGAATTGGCATGATAGCCTTGCAGGCGCCGGGCTTCGCGGGAGACGAGCGCCAGAAAGCGCGTTTCGAATTCCGCCGACGCGCCGCTCAGGAGAAATCCGGCATGACGGGCGAAGGACATGAGCCGCGCGGCGTCGCTATGGCGGTCCCGGCTTTTGCCGTCTTCGGCCCAGGCCACCACCATGGCGCGGGCGAAAGAACGGTAGAGGGCAAAGCCCGCCGCCTCGAGATGGGCGAGCCAGGCGAAACCCGCCAGTTCCGCCGCCCAGGCCGGAGCGGGCGCCGGGGTCCGGAAGACTTCGCCGGGCGGACAGTCCGCCGCCTGCCCGGCAAAAGCGAAATGCCCGCGATAAAGGTCCTGCGCCAATTCCGGCTGGCCCGGTTCGAGATAGGGCAGCGGCCGGCGCAGACCGGTGAAGCGCGGCGCGGCCAACGGTCCCGCCGTCAGCCGCGCAACCAGCGAATCAGCGGCGGCATGGAGCGCCGCGGCAAGACCGCGCCAGGCCTCTAACCCCATGGATTTGTCGCGTCCGGTCATTCCTTGCCGCGCCTGCCATGCCGTTCGGATGAAGGGAGGGGAGCAGTGTGGAACCGGGCCGGTTAACGATTTGATAACGAAGTTTGCTAACCGCGCATTAATCTTGCGGCAAAAAAACCGTCGAGACCCGTGGCCGCCCCGATCGGCATGAATGGCAGGGTGCGCAACATGCCGGCCCCGGCGATGAAATGACCCTCGATGCCGGCCTCGCCGGGCGAAATGGGAACAACCGAGAAGGCAGAGTTGGCCGAAAGGAACCGGTCAATTTGGTCCTCACCCTCACCCGGCTCGAGCGAGCAGGTGCAATAGACCAGTCTTCCGCCAGGCTTCACCAGTTGTGCTGCCCGGTCCAACAAACGCCGCTGCAGCCCTGCGAATTCCCCGATTTGCCCCGGCGATTTCACATAGGGCAGATCGGGATGCCGCCGGATCGTGCCGGTGGCCGAACAGGGGGCATCGAGCAGCACCGCATCGAATTTTTCCGGCGGATCGAAGGCCAACACATCGGTGGCGATCACCTCGGCCTCCAGCCCGGTGCGCAGCAAGTTTTCGCGGAGCCTGGTGAGCCGCTGCGCCGACTGATCGATCGCCGTGACCCGGGCGCCCGCCGCGCCGAGCTGCAAGGTCTTGCCACCGGGTGCGGCACAGAGGTCGAGCGCCGTCTTTCCCGCAAGATCGCCGAACAGCCGCGCTGGCATCGCGGCGGCCGCATCCTGTATCCACCAAGCGCCTTCCGCGAAGCCGGGCAGGTCTTCGATGGCACCGCTATGCCGGGCGAGCCTGACGCTTCCCGTCGGCAAGGCGATGCCGCCGAGCCGCGCCGCCCAGCCGGCCGCATCGGATTTGGCCGTCACATCGAGCGGCGGCTCTGCGCCATGGGCCGTGGCAATGGCGGCGGCCTGCTGCGGTCCATAGGCCTTGGCCCAGGAGTCCCACAGCCAATCCGGCGTGTTGAGGCGCGGACCGTCGAGACCGCTCAGAACTTCCCGGCCCTCTGCCGCGATCCTCCGCAGCACCGCATTGATCAGCCCGCTGAAATGCAGGGCCTCGCGGTCCTGCTTGGCAAGCCGCACTGAAAGATCGATGGCCGCATGAGCGGGTGTGTCGAGAAACAGAAGCTGCGCCGCCCCGAGTAAAAGAATGATCTGCGCCATGCCGGATTTGCGCGGCAAGGGCTTCGCCATAAAGGCGGCGATGACCGCCTCGATTTCGCCCTTGTGGCGGAGTGCTGTGAAAATCAGGGCGTGAAGAAAGGCCCGGTCGCGCGGCGTGAGCGCGTTTTGATCGTCGAGGAAATCATCGAAGGCCAGGCCTTGCCTGAATATTTGCGCCAGTCCCTCGACCGCGAGCTTTCGGACCGCAAGCCCTGAGGCATCCTCCGCCAAGCTCAGCCCCAGGGACCGGAACGGCGCGTCCGACCGGCAGTCCACGGACCCGAAGGAACCCGATGGGCCGCCGTCTCGCCCGCCATGGCCTCGAGGGCGGCGATGCGGTTTTCGACGGCCGGATGGGTGGCGAAGAGATTGTCCATGCGCCGCCCCGACAGCGGATTGACGATGAACAAGTGCGCCGTAGCGGGATTGGTTTCGGCCGAATGGTTTTCGATTTGCTGGGCGGCACCGGAAATCTTGGCCAGCGCCGCAGCGAGCGCCAGCGGCCGGCCGGAGATCTCGGCCCCGCCCCGGTCGGCGCCATATTCGCGGGTTCGGCTCACCGCCATCTGCACGATCATCGCGGCGAGCGGCGCCAGGATGAGAAGCAGGATCGCCCCCAGGGGACCGAGCGGGCTGTTGCGATCGCGGCCGCCGAAGAAGAAGCCGAAATTGGCGAGCATCGAGATGGCACCGGCGATCGTCGCCGTCAGCGTCATCACCAGCGTGTCGCGGTTCCTGATATGGGTCAGTTCATGGGCCATGACGCCGGCGATCTCGTCGCGGTTCAAGAGTTGCAAGAGCCCGGTAGTGGCGGCGACCGCCGCGTTCTCCGGATTGCGCCCCGTGGCGAAGGCATTGGGCTGCGGATTATCCATGATGTAAAGCTTCGGCATGGGAAGCCCGGCGCGGCTCGCGAGATCCGCCACCAGATCGTGAAATTCCGGCGCGCTGGCGCGATCGACGGGGTGGGCGCCGTGCATGCCAAGAACCATCTTGTCGGCATTCCAATAGGCGAAGAGATTGATCGCCGCCGCCACGACAAAGGCCATGACCATGCCGGACTGGCCGCCGATGAGAAAGCCGACGGCCAGAAACAGGCCGGTCATCGCCGCCAGCAGCAGGCCGGTGCGTATCATGTTCATGGAAGATAATTCTCCTTGATCGTAACCATTCGCACGCCCCATATGATGGTGATTATGAACTCTGACAACAAGTCCGGCCCCTTAAGTCCCGCGGCGCGGCGCGCCCTTGCGGAAGCTGAAGCCCGCCGCGCCCTCGCGGCAACCGCGCCATTGCCGAAAGAGGTGAACGGCCGCAAGGGGCCGGAGCCGACGCGTTTCGGCGACTGGGAGTCGAAGGGCATCGCCAGCGATTTCTGACCATCATGCAAAGCCAAGCGCGCGACGGATTTGGGCGGCGCCAACGCCCTGCTCGCGGAGCCCGCGCAGTGAAATATCGCCGGCACTCTTCGACAATTTGCGGCCCGTCTCGTCGCCGATCAGCTCGTGATGATGGTAGTGCGGCGCCGGCAGGCCGAGCAGTTCCTGCAGCAGCCGGTGAATGGCGGTGGCGGCATAAAGATCGCGGCCGCGCACCACATGACCGATGCCCTGTAGCGCATCGTCGCTGACGACGGCGACATGATAACTGGTGCCGATATCCTTGCGCACCAGGACGGGATCGCCACAGCGCGACGGATCGGCGGCGACGGGTTTTCCTTTTTCCCCGAAGGCGAGCGGCGATGCGATGCGCGCCAGCGCCCGGCGCATGTCGAGACGCATGGCATGGGCAATCCCGCGGCCGACGCGATCGGCGATCTCCGCCGGCGATAGTTTGCCGCAGGTGCCGGGATAAAGCGGCTGGCCCTCCGGATCGAGCGGTCCACCGGCGCCTTGCGCCGCGATATCCTTGCGCGAGCAGAAACAGGGATAGAGCAAACCCATGTCCGCCAGCCGTTGCTGCGCCAGGGCGTAATCGGCCATATGCTCGCTTTGCACGCGCACCGGTTCCTCCCATGCAAGGCCGAGCCAAGCGAGATCGGCAAGCGCCCTCTCGGCAAGTGCTGGGGTGCAGCGCGTGGTATCGATATCTTCGATGCGGACGAGAAACCGCCCGCCGCACTCCGCCGCCATGCGGGCATTGAGCAGCGCCGAATAGGCATGGCCGAGATGCAATTCGCCATTGGGGCTGGGGGCGAAACGGAAGACGGGAAGGCTCATGGCCCGCTCTTGCGCGACTTGCGCCGAAACGTCAAACAGGCGGAATGCGCACCTTCGATACCCAAGCCGATCTCCGCATCGCGGTGGCGGCATTGCTGCGCGCCGAGCCGCGCTTCGCCGCGGTGATCGAGACGCATGGCTCGCCGCCCCTACGGCGTATGGCCGGAGGGCTGGCGGGGCTTCTGCGCATCGTCACCGACCAGATGATCTCGCTCAAGGCGGGCGAAGCGATCTGGGCCCGGCTGGAACGGGAATTACGTCCCTTCGATGCCGCGACGATTTCGCGCAAGCGTGAAGCGAGCTTGATGCGGCTCGGACTTTCCGGCGCCAAAGCGCGGAGTTTCCGGTCGGTAGCCAGGGCCGTGGCTTCGGGCACACTCGATTTCGACAATTTGCATCGAATGCCTGACGATGACGCATGGCGGGCACTCACGGCACTTCCCGGTATCGGGCCGTGGACCGCCGATATTTACCTTCTGGCCGCCATGGGCCGCGCCGATGCCTGGCCCACCGGCGATCTGG
>JANMQL010000429.1:0-1659 GCA_031370475.1 Hyphomicrobiales bacterium
GTTGCCTGTATGCGAAAGCTGCTGACTATCATGAATGCAATGCTGAAAAATAATGTGTCCTGGAACGCAAAAAATACTTGATTTTAGACACGGTTGCTCTCCCGCAAGCGGGGGAGGGGAGAACTCATACGTCTAATGGACAGTGTGGGTCTAATGGACAATCTGGGTTTATTGCTGTTTGTTCAGCAGCTTGGCGCGATCACGGGAGAGATCGTGGCCATGCCGCACGGTCGGATAGGGCACATCCCCCTTCAGTCCTTCCCACAGCACGCGGTTGAACTTGGCCGCGTCCAGGTTATCCGCGCGCTTGAAGTCCTGATCGGCGGTCTTCGCGGCCCAATATTCGGCGCTGTGCGAAATGTGCGCTGGCCGGACTTGGGCGGGCGCGGACGCAGCTTGCGCGGCTGTCGCCGGCGGCAGCGGCAGGTCGGTGGTGCGCAGGATGTCCGGCACGATGGCGCGGTAGTCCCATGCGCCGCCGGATTTTGCGAACACCTCGGACATCGGTTCGGCCAGCGCGACTTGCAGGCCCATCGGCTCGGTTCCGAGCACATCGACGATGGTGCGCAGCATGTTGACCGTCGTGTAGTGCCGGGAGACGACGGCGCCCTGCTTGACGTAGGGGCCCGCGACAAACGCAATGGTGCGCTGGGCGTCCACATGGTCCGGGCCGTCCTGGGCGTCGTCCTCGATCACGAAGATGAGCGTGCTGTCCTTGTATGGGCCCTTCGCCACCTTCTCCACGATGAGACCCAAGGCGTAGTCGTTATCGGCCATCTGTTTTTCCGGCGTGTTGACCCCGTCCAGCGCCGAGCCGAAGCTGCCGAAGTGGTCGTGCGGCAGCTCCACCAGCATCAGATTGGGCATGCTGCCGCCGCTGGCGAACTGGTCGTACTCGCGCTCCCATTCCTTGAAACGCCAGTAGTCCGGCAGCAGCATGTCGTACTCCCGGTAGTAGGGGCTGGAGACTTCTTTCAGCCCGGTCGCGGCGGGATGGAACACCCGCACGCCGGTTTTGGAGGGCTCGCGCAGCAGCGGCGGCAGGCCCTGGCCTTCCGGCAAATAATTGAGCGTCCAGTCGCCGAAGAAGGCGTAGTTGCGCACCGTCAGACCGGCCTTTTGCGCCACGTCCCACAGATAACCGCGGCCTTCCTCGCCGTTCGGGCCGTCGAGCGCGGCGGTGTCGGCGTTGCCCGGCAGGATGTCGGCGTCATCTGATACGAAGGGATTCACGGCCTGACGCTCGGCCACGCTCGCCTGCGCCATGTTGATGTTGCGGTTCAGGCCTTCGTAGTCGTAGCTCAGGCCGCGGCCCGCATAGTTCACGGTGATGGTCTTCTCGGTGAAATCGCTGGTGCGGCCGGCCGTGCTCCACACCCAGCCGTCGCCGCTCACCGCGCCGCTGCAATAGGTGTTATCCAGCGTGACGAAATTGCGCGCCAGCGCGTGATGGTTCGGCGAGATGGGCTCGGGAAAGAGCGTGAGCGCAGGGTCGCCGTTGCCCTTCTCCAGGTCGCCCAGCACCTGGTCATAGGTACGGTTTTCCTTGACAATGTAAATGACGTGCTTGATCTGCGAACGCAGGAAGGCCATCATTTTGCGGCTTTCCGCCGTGCCCTCAAGCGCGACGTTATTGGCCAGCACCTGCCGCGTGAGGTC
>JANMQL010000430.1:0-1761 GCA_031370475.1 Hyphomicrobiales bacterium
GGGCGCCACGCCGATCGCGTTCAACGGCGCGGTGACGGTCACCGTGACCGGCGCCGACACCTTCACTTACACCATCGGCTCGGCGCAAAAGGACGCCAGCGGCTCGATCAACGCCGCCGCCTCGGGCAGCGGCACCAGCGACCGCGACCTGGTCATCAACTGGATCCGGGGCACGGACAATTTCGAAGACGAGAATTCCAGCTCTTCGTTCGCCGACACGCGCGCCTCGATTCACGGCGACGTACTGCACTCGCGCCCCGCGGTGGTCAACTACAACCGGCGCGCGAGCGATACGGCGAACCGCGACAACGACGTCTACATCTTCTACGGCGCCAACGACGGCGTGTTCCGCGCCATCAAGGGCGGCTTTGGCAGCACGACCGGCGATCCTGCGCCCGGTTCCGAGGTATGGGGCTTCGTCGCGCGCGAGCATTTCCCGTTCCTGCGGCGCCTGCGCATCAACACCCCCTCGATCAGCGCTTCGTACAAGAAGCCCTACTTTTTCGACGGCCCGATCGGCGCCTACACGCTCGATGCGAACACCGACGGCAAGATCGAGATCAGCGGCACGCCCGACCCGGCCGACTACACGCAGGACAAGGTCTGGCTGTTCCTCACCATGCGCCGCGGCGGGCGCTTCATCTACGCGCTCGATGTCACCAACCCGCTCACCCCGCGCCTGCTGTGGCGCAAGGGTTGCCCGAGCTTCGAGACCGATCCGGCCAAGATCGACGTGGCCACGGGCTGCGACCTGGGCTGGGGCGAACTCGGCACCACCACCTCCGAGCCGAAGGTGATTTCGATCAACTGCACCAGCTCCGCCTACAACTGCGGCACCAACGACCCGGTGCTGATGTTCGGCGCCGGCTACGACCCCGCGGTGGAGGACATCGACCCCGCGACTGTCACTTCCGAAAGCAGCACGGCGGTGACTACCGCGACGGCCACCGTCAACCGGTCAATGGGGCGCGGCCTCTACGTCGTAAATGCGCGCACCGGCGCCATCATCTGGCAGGCGAGCGGCCGCTCGGGCGGAACCGACAAGAACGCGAACAACGGCAGCAATGCCCCCCACACGTACAAGAACGTGACCAGCATGACGCGCGCGATTTCCTCCGACATCGCGGTGGTAGTCGGCGACCCCACGCCGAAGCCGTTCCGCGCCTACGTCGGCGATGGGCGGGCGCGCATGTGGCGCATCGATTTCGGCGACGTCAATCCGGCGAACTGGACGGTGGCGCAGCTCGCCAGCGTCGGCAGCACGAGTTCGGCCGCGGACCGGCGCAAGTTCATGTTCCCGCCGGATGTCGTTGGCTCGACGGGCCACGACCTGGTGATCGCAGGCACCGGGGACCGCGAGCACCCCTTCGATACCGCTGTGGTCAACCGGGTGTACGCGTTCAAGGACACGCGCCAGACCAATCCGGCGTTTGTTTCCGGTACGCAGGTGCAGCCGACGATCACCCACGCCGACACGTTCACATACAGCGGCAGTTCCGTCCCTGCGTTGCTGGATGTCACCACCAACTGCATCCAGGTTGCGGGCAATTGCAGCGGCAGCGTACCGGAGGTAGCGGCCGGCGGGGTGTCGGCTTCAATGAATACCTCGGGGGCCCTTTCCGCCAGCGGGAACGAGGGCTGGTTCATCACCCTGCGCGCCGGCGAGAAACAGGTCGGTGGCACGCTCGCCGCAGGCAGCGGGGCAGTGGTATTCGGCACCAACCAGCCTTCATCCAGTGCGGGCGGCGGCGCCTGCAGTCC
>JANMQL010000444.1:0-4440 GCA_031370475.1 Hyphomicrobiales bacterium
ACACCATCTGGTTGGCAACGGCTACGGCCTGCTTCGGATCGCATGCGTCATCGCCCACTTCCAGCACCAGCTTCTCGCCATTGACGCCGCCCGCCGCATTGAGGTCGGCCACCGCCATTTCGGCGCCGCGCTTCAGCTGGTCGCCGAAGGCCGCATACTGGCCGGTGATGGGACCGGCCACGCCGATTGAAATATCGGCCAGGGCGGTTGATGCCGACAGCGCCGCGGCAAAGCCGAGGGCAATGCCCGACAGCAGAAGTTTCTTCATTTGACTACTCCCTTGGAATTTACGACCGGAACGGTCTTTCGGGGTTTGCACGCCCCTTGGGCGCAATTTCTAGGCCCAAAGCGGCGCGATTGGAAGGGGCCGGACGGCCCCCGCCGAATTCAGGATGGGCCGCGGTTCTTCCAGGCGAGCGGTCCGGCCCGCTCATAGAGCCAAGGGTATTGGCCGACCATCTGGCCGACCCGCATGAGCCGGTAGCCGAGCAAGGCGGCGGCCACCAGAACCGCCGTGTCGGTGATGAAATAATGGACCGACAGCAAATGGCCCCCGAACAGGGCAAAATGCAAGAAGCGCAGGGCCAGGCCCAGCGGCAGCATGTAGAGGACCGGCATCCACAGGGGCCGCCATTTGGAGGCAAGGCCGCGGCCTGCCTGGAAGGCGGCGCCGCCGCCGATAATCACGGTCATGAACAGGAAGACCCAGAAACTATCCTCGACGAAGAGCGGCATGGGTTCAATGGCTCCCTTCGAGATAGGCGGCGCGGATTTCGGGCCGGGCCAACAGTTCCTTGCCGGTGCCGGTCATGGCAATCTTGCCGTTGACCATGACATAGGCGCGGTGGGCGAGTTTCAGGGCGTGGAAGGCGTTCTGCTCGACGAGGAAGACGGTGAGGCCCTCCTTTTCGTTGAGCTCCCGGATGGTGCCGAAAATCTGTTTGACGATCAGTGGGGCGAGGCCGAGGGAGGGCTCGTCGAGGAGGAGAAGGCGGGGCCTTGCCATCAGGGCGCGGGCGATGGCCAGCATCTGCTGCTCGCCGCCCGACAGGGTGCCGCCGCGCTGGGCCTGGCGCTTCTCGATGATGGGGAAGAGGCGAAAAACGCGGGCGGCATCTTCATCGAAATATTTCGGATCGGTGGTGACGGCGCCCATCTGGAGGTTTTCCAGCACCGTCATGCGCGGGAATATGCGGCGGCCTTCCGGCGACTGGGAAATGCCGAGACGGGCGATCAGGTGGGTGGGCATGGCGGTGATGTCGCGGCCGTCGAAGGCGATGGAACCCGAGCGGGCGCGCGGCGTGCCGCAGATGGTCATCATCAGGGTCGACTTGCCGGCGCCGTTGGAGCCAATCAGGGTGACGATCTCCCCCTGGCCGACATCGAGATCGATGCCGCGCAGGGCCTGAATCTTGCCGTAAAAGGTCTCGACGCCGCGGACCGAAAGCAGGGGCTGGCTCATTTGCGGCCACCCTTCTTTTTCGGCGCCGGCTTGCGGGCCGGCTTCCCGACGACAGCCGCGGCTTCTTCCTCGTCCTCGACCCCGAGATAGGCGCGGATGACGGCGGGATCGTTTCTGACATGGGCGGGCGAGCCGTCGGAAATCTTGACGCCGTAATCGAGCACCACGATGTGGTCGGAAATGCCCATGACGACGCTCATGTCGTGCTCGATCAGCAGAATGGCGATGTCTTCCTCCTTGCGGATCGACAACAGCAACCTGTTGAGCTCTTCGGACTCGCGCGGGTTCAGACCGGCGGCGGGCTCGTCGAGGCAGAGGAGTTTCGGTTTCGTGCACATGGCACGGGCGATCTCGAGGCGGCGCTGGGCGCCATAGGGAAGTTCGCCGGCGGGATCGTCGGCGCGGTCGATGAGGCCGATCTTCTCCAGCCAGCGGGCGGAAAAGTCGACCGCTTCCTTGTTGGCACGGCGGTAATGGGCGGTATTGAAAACCCCGGTGAAAGTGTAGCCGGAGGCGCGCATCAGGGTGTTGTGCTGGGCCACCATGAGGTTTTCCAGAACCGTCATGCCGGCGAAAAGGCGGATATTCTGGAAAGTGCGCGCCACCTTGGCTTTCTGGGCGATGCGGAAATCGTCCATGCGCTCGAGAATGAAGGCGCTTCCGTCCTCATGGGCGAGGGTGATCAGGCCTTCGGTCGGCTTGTAGAAGCCGGTGATGCAGTTGAACACGGTGGTCTTGCCGGCGCCGTTGGGACCGATCAGCGCGGTGATGGCGCCGCGGGCGGCGGCGAAGGAGAGATCGTCGATGGCGGTGAGGCCGCCGAAGCGCATGGTCAGGTGCTCGACGGTGAGAAGGGCGTCCTGCATCAGCCGCGCCCCTGGGCGACGAGATCGGTGGAGACGGCCTTCTTCTCCTTGAGATAGACGGTGGGATCGCGCCTGGTGACCAGGCCGCGCGGCCGCCAGCGCATGATCATCACCATGGCGATGCCGACGGAGAGCATGCGCAACTGAATGGGATCGAAGCCGACCGGCAGGACGGCCTTGAGGAAGCTCAGTTCACGGAAGACCTCGAAACCGCCGATGATGACCACGGCGGCGGCGACGACGCCGATCTGCGAGCCGAGACCGCCGAGCACGACGATCGCCAAGATGGTGGCCGATTCCATGAAGACGAAGGATTCGGGGCTGACGAAGCCCTGGCGCGTGGCGAAGAAAGAGCCGGCGAAGCCGGCGAACATGGCGCCCATGGCGAAGGCGGTGAGCTTGGTGTTGGTGGTGTTGAGGCCGAGCGAACGGCAGGCGATTTCATCCTCGCGCAGCGCTTCCCAGGCGCGGCCCATGGGCAGCTTGCGCAGGCGGAGCGTGACGAAGTTGGTGATCAGGGCCAATATCAGAATAACGTAATAGAGGAAGACGATGCGCTGGATCGGCGCATATTCGAGGCCGAAGGTGGCGGCAAAGCCGCCTTCGTCCTGGGAGAATGGGATGCCGAAGAAGGACGGGCGCGGCACATCGGTGATGCCGTTGGGGCCGCCGGTGAAATCGGCCCAGTTGATGAGGATCACCCGGACGATCTCGCCGAAGGCGAGGGTGACGATGGCGAGATAATCGCCGCGCAGGCGCAGCACCGGGAAACCCAGGATAATGCCCCAGCAGGCCGAGAGAATGCCCGCGATCGGCAGGGTGACGAAGAAGGCCCAGGGGATGATGCCGTCGCCAAACCACAGTGGCAGGTAGGTGGTGGCGAGCAGCGCGTAGGCGTAAGCGCCCACCGCATAGAAGGCGACGTAACCCAGATCGAGCAGGCCGGCGAGGCCGACGACGATGTTCAACCCCCAACCGAGCATGATGTAGGTTAGAATCAAGATGCCGAGATCGACGAGCCGGCGGTCGGAGAAGGGCAGCCAGGGTAGCAGGACGGCGAACAGGAGAAGCCCGGGGCCGAGATATTTGGCGACCGGCTCAAGCGCCTGCGACAGGCTGAAGGACGGCTTCGCAGCGGCGAAGCCCGGCCGGTTCCAGACATAAAGGTGATGCACGAGGCGGCCCGCGGCGACGACGCCGACCAGGACCGCCACCGCACCCCAGCGCTGCACCAGGGCCAGACTGCCGGTGACCGCCACGGTTTTCAGGCCGACGATGGGACCGAGAATGACCAAGGCGAGGATCGAGGTGAGCAGCAGATCCTTGACGACATGGCCCATATCGAGCGAGCGGGCCGCGGCTTGGGGCGATTGCGGGGGCGCGGCCATGACGGATCAGACCTTTTCGATTTCGGGTTTGCCGAGAATGCCCTGGGGCAAGAAGATCAGCACCACGGCGAGCATGGCGAAGGCCGCCACATCCTTGTACTCGACGGAGAAATAGGCCGACCAGAAGACCTCGATCAGGCCGATGATCATGCCGCCGATCATGGCGCCGGGAATGGAGCCGATGCCGCCGAGCACGGCGGCGGTGAAGGCCTTGATGCCGGCGAGGAAGCCGACGAAGAAATCGGTGACGCCGTAATAGAGGAAGAACATGAGCCCGGCGACGGCGGCGAGCGCCGCGCCCATGACGAAGGTGACGGATATGGTGCGGTCGACGTCGATGCCGAGGAGCGAGGCCATCTTTATGTCCTGCTCGCAGGAGCGCTGGGCGCGGCCGAGCTCGGTGCGGGTGATAATGGCGGTGAATACGGCCATGAGGATCAGGGTGGTGAGAATGATGACGATCTGCATGTTGGAAAGCCTGACCACGAACTCGCCCTGAGCGGCGGCGCGGTGCATCAGCTCGTGGCCGCCGGTGACAATGGGCTGCAAGGGCTTGGGCCGGCCGTCCTGGGCGACGCGGACGAATTCCTGCAGGATGATCGACATGCCGATGGCCGAGATCAATGGCGCCAGGCGGAAGGAGCCGCGCAGCGGCCGGTAGGCGACGCGCTCAATGGTCCAGTTGTAGGCCGCGGCGATGATCATGGCGATGATGACGACCAGC
>JANMQL010000014.1:0-2547 GCA_031370475.1 Hyphomicrobiales bacterium
GCCCCCTTAGCCTCTCACCCACATCGGCGAGATAATGTTTCCTCACAACTTCATCGCCGATCTGGTTGATAAGATTCCGCAAATCGCGCTCGAATTGCGCCTTGCGCTCGGGGGTGGCCCGGTCGTTTTCAGAGAGCGCCCGGCGCCACAGCATGTCCGACAGGGGCTCGGCCGCCGTCACCACCGTCTTGACGGCTTCGGCACCTTGCGCATTGAGCAGATCGTCGGGGTCCTGGCCCTCCGGCAGCAGGGCGAATTTCAGGGAATGTCCGGGCTTGAGCAGCGGCAGGGCCAGATCGAGGGCCCGCCAGGCGGCCTTGAGGCCCGCCGCATCGCCGTCGAAACAGAGGACCGGTTCCGGCGCCATGCGCCACAGGAGCGCCAATTGGTCGGCGGTGAGGGCCGTGCCGAGTGGCGCCACGGCGTAGGCAAGCCCGGCCCGGTGCATGGCGATGACATCGATATAGCCCTCGACCGCGACAATGGTTTGGGCTTCGTGGGCGGGGCCGCGGGCCTTGTCGAGATTGTAGAGAACCTGCCCCTTGTGGAAGAGCGGCGTCTCCGGCGAATTGAGATATTTGGCCGGCGCATCCTTGTTCAGCGCCCGGCCACCGAAGGCGATGACCTTGGCCCGCGCGTCGCGGATCGGGAACATCACCCGGTCGCGGAACCGGTCATAGGCGACGGGGATGTCGGGGCCGGCGATCACCAGCCCCGCTTCCGCCATCTGCTCAAGCGTCACATTCTTTTCGGCCAGATGGGTCCTCAGCGCCGAGCGGTCGTCGGGCGCGAAGCCGAGGCGGAACTCTTTTTGGATCGCCGGCGAAAGTTGCCGGTCCGAGAGATAGCCCCGCGCCCTGGCGCCACGCGCCGACTGGAGTTCGGCTTCGAAAAACTTTGCGGCGATTTCCATGACATCATAAAGGCTTGCGCGCACTTCCTCGCGCTGTACATCAGCCTCGGAAAGCTGCGGCAGCGGCAGCCCCGCCTCCATCGCCAGCCGCTCCACCGCTTCCGGAAAACTCGCCCCCTCCTTCTCGACGAGGAAGGTGAAGATGTCGCCCGACGCCTTGCAGCCGAAGCAATGGTAGCGGCCCTTGCGGTCGTCGACATGGAAGGACGGCGTCTTCTCGCCATGAAACGGGCAGCAGGCCCAATAATCGCCCTTGCCCACATTGGTCTTGCGCCGGTCCCACGCCACCTTGCGGCCGACCACCGAGGAAATCGAGACCCGGCCGCGAATGTCGTCGAGGAATGAGGGCGGGAAGCGCATGGGCCAATTATAGCGGCGGAGCCGGACTGGCGAGGCCTTAATGCGCGCCAGTCCACAAAATTGACAAAAGCCGTTATATATGCAATATGTATATACACGAGCTCGAGCAGCACCTCTTCTTGTTGCCGCCCCGCATCGATGTTAGCCCATGGCCCGGGGGAAGATCGATGAGCGAACACGGGTCGATAACGCGGTTCGAATTTGAGGGCTTCGAGTGGAACGATGAAAAAGCGCGCAGCAATCTCAAAAAACACGGCTTCGATTTCAAGGACGCGATCCGCATCTTCAAAGGGCCGGTCTTCGCCTGGAGCGAAGATCGCGGCGGGGAAGACCGTTGGACCGCGATCGGCATCGCGCAAACCGAGTTGGCCGTCGTCTTCGTCGAGCGCGGCAACATCGGCCGCATTATCTCGGCCCGCCGCGCCACCCACAAGGAAAGAACCGGGTATTACGCGAATCTCAGCCGATGAATTGCGCAATTTGCCACCGGGCAAGACCGACTGGGCCAAGGTCGACGCCCTGACCGATGAGGATATCGCCCGCGCCGTGGCCGACGATCCCGATGCGGCGCCCCTCGATCTCGATTGGTCCAAGGCCTTGTTGGTCTATCCGAAACTGAAGAGCACGATTTCCATCAGGATCGATCCGGACATTCTCAAGTTCTTCAGATCGCGCGGGCGCGGCTACCAGACGCGCATGAACGCGGTGCTGCGCGCCTATATGGAGCATGAGCTGTCGCGCAAGTCCGGCAAGTGAACGGCCGTTCATCCCCGGTGGCGAAATCTTCCAAACCCCTCTGGCTCGCCGCCGCGCCGTTCATTTTTCTTCTGCTGTGGTCGGGCGGATTTTCCGTGGCCAAGCTGGGGCTCAAACATGCCGAGCCCCTGAGCTTCCTGGTGCTGCGTTACGCGACCGTCCTGATAATTCTCCTGCCGCTGTTCTTCATCGTGCGTCCGCCGCTGCCGAAGCGTGGGCTGGAATGGCTGCACCTGTTCATCGTCGGCTTTCTCATTCAGGCGGTTTATTTCGGCCTCTGCTACATCGCCTTCAAATCCGGCGTGTCGGCGGGCGGCGTCGCCATCATCGTCTGCCTGCAGCCCATATTGGTGGGATTGATCGCGCCGCATTTCGCCCGCGAACGGGTGAACCTGTTGCGCTGGGGTGGCCTGGCACTCGGGCTTGCGGGTGCGGCGACCGTCGTTGTCTCGCGCTCCGCCATTGCCGCCGAAAATACGGCCGGCATCATCGCGGCGGTGGGCGGTCTTCTCGGCATC
>JANMQL010000023.1:0-14771 GCA_031370475.1 Hyphomicrobiales bacterium
CGCGACAGGTCGACATACCAGATGGTCGTCCATTCGAATGGCAACTGGTAGAAGGGCGAAGCGTTGAACGACATCAGCGCCATGATGACGATCGGCAGATAGAGGAAGGCGAGCAGAAGGACCACATAGAAGCGTCCGAGGCCCTCGAGAATGCGGGTGATCGGCATCACGCCACCTTCCTGAGCACCGGCGAGGCGAGCCCCAAGATGACAAGCACGACCGCCAGCAGCACGAAGGAAAGTGCTGCACCCAGCGGCCAGTTGAAGACGGCGACGAACTGGTCCTCGATCACCGTGCCGTAGAAGGTACCGGTGCGTCCGCCAAGGATGCGCGGCTCCATGAAAGAACCGACGACAGGCACGAAGATCAGCACCGCGCCGGCGGTCAGTCCCGGCATGGACAGGGGGATGATCAGCCTTTTCAGCACCGCCAATCGTGAAGCCCCAAGCGAGCGGGCTGCCTCGATGAGTGAATCGTCGATCGCCTGCAGCGTCAGGTAGCAGGTCAGCACCATGTAGGGCACGTAGGAGTGCACCAACCCGATAATGACAGCCGGATAGGAATACATGAGGTCGATGCTGATTTTGAACGGCAGCACCGCATTAAACGCCGTATCGAGAATGCCGCCTTCGCGGAGCACCATGGCCCAGGAGAAAATGCGCACCAGCCCGTTGCTCCAAAACGGCAGGATGACAAGCAGGAAGATTGCCTCGCGGCTGCGGCCCTTAAGCACTTTGGCGAGCACGTATGCCGCCGGAAAGCCGATCAGCGCGCACCACAATGTGACTTCGAGACCGAGCCGCAGCGAGGAAAGCAGCAGTGTGCCGTAGAGGCCCGTCGAGAAAAACGCAGTGTAGTTCTGCAGCGTCAGCGCCCAGTCTTTGCCCGACATGGGCATCTCGGTCAGGAAGGAGAAGAAGGCCATGGCCGACAGCGGCAGGAAGATCGCCACCGTAAGCCATAGGTAGGCGGGCGCGAGAAGAGGGAGCGCCGGCCCAATTCCCCTCCGCCCCGCAAGCTGTCCTGCCATGACCCTCCCTCCCCTCGGCCATGGAGTTACTTCACGTTGACCTTGAGCTCCTGCCACACCGCCAGATACTTCTCCCGCTGCTCGTCGGTAACGGGGGCCTGGAACTGGATGCGTTCCGTGACCTTGGGATCGCCCATCACCTTGCGGTTGAACGAGTCCTCGGGCAAGGCGGCGACCGCCTTGGTGTTGGCCGACACCGGCGCACCGACCTTGGTGACCCATTCCACGTAGAAGCCGGGATCAATCATGTAGTTGATGAAGGCCTCGGCGCCGGCGACGTTCTTGGAGCCGGCGGGAATCGAGAAGGCGTCCAGCCAAGCGACGGCGCCCTCTTCCGGAACGATCAGCGAAACCGGCAACTTGAACTGGGTCTTGGCGCGATCGGCCGAACCGCTCCAGTAGGTTCCGACGTCGATCTGGTCCGCCGCGACCATCTGGTTCCAGTCGTTCTCGGAACTCCAGAACGTCCTGATCTGCGGCATCAGCGAGGTGAGCTTGGCCTTGACGGCGTCCATATCCTTGATGTCGTTGATATTCTGGCCGGTGGCGATGGCGCCGAACTGGATCGCTTCCACGGCGTCGTCGCGAATGATGACGCGACCCTTGCGAGCCTCATCCCACATCACCGAAATGCTTGTTGGCGGCGTCGGGAAAGACTTTTCGTTGATGGCGATCGCTGTCAGACCCCAGACCCACGGCACGCCGTAAACCTTGCCGTCATGGTTGAGCAACGGCGAACCCGCCTTGTCCGCGCTGATATCGGCAACATTCGGGATTTTCGAGACGTCGATCGGCTGTATCAGTTTCTCCGCCGTCGCCTGGTCGTTGAAGGCGGCATTGATCATGACTACGTCATACAGACCGGGATTGGTCCGGAGCTTGGTCAGCATCTCCTGTTCGGAGTTGAAGAAGTCGTTGACGACCGTATTTCCGGTCGCCTTCTGGAATGCCTCGACAGCCCAAGGCTCGTCGGTGCCGTAACCCTTCCAGTTCAGCACATGCAGTTCGTCGGCTGAAGCGGCGAAGGAAAAGGCGGAAACAAGGACGGTCGCCGCCGATAGCAAAGCGGTCAGTCTGGTCATGGGTCGCTCCTCTCTTTTAGTATTGTCAGGCGTTGATTTTCTTTCGGTCGTGGCCGGGTAGTTCACCGGCTTTTCTTGCAGCAAGAAAGGCGCGGATCTCGGCGTCGGTCGGAGCCGACGAGCCGCCGTGTCGCGTGACCGAGACGGCGGCAGCCGCGTTGGCGTAGCGCGCCGCTTCGACGGGCACCGTGCCCCGAGCGAGCGCACTGACGAAGGCGCCGATATGGGTGTCACCGGCGCCATTGGTGTCGACGGCCGGGACGTCGAAGCCGGCGAGCGTGTGGAACGAACCGTCGCGCAGTCTCAAGAAGCAGCCGCGTTGGCCTGCCCGGATGACGACGCCGGCGGCCTTAGGGCAATGACTGGCGATCAGCCGTGCCGATCCTGCTTCAATGTCGCCATCGCCGGTGATCACCGCCGCCTCAGCCGTGTTGCAGCTGAGCCAGGTCGTGCGGGCGACAACCCGCGACAAGAGCCCTCGCGGGATCTCGGCGACGACCGGCGCCGGGTCGAACACGAAGGGAGTTTCCGGCGGCAGAGCCTCGATCCAGTCAGCAAGGGCCGCGCGGCTGCCGGGGTAGCTCAGCGTATAGCCTGAGGTGAATACCCAGTCGCCCGGCCGGAGTGAAACTTGTGCAAGCAGGCCGGCATCCAAAGTCCCCTCCACCCCCGGCCAGGATACAAAGGTCCGCTCGGCATCGCTCGTTACCAGGACGACGCAATTGCCGGTGTCCATCAAGGGAGATGGTAACGTCAGAGTCTCGATCTTCTCCTCAGCAAACGCGGCTCGCAGGAATTCGCCGTTCGGCCCAGAGCCGTGCTGCCCGCCATAGACAACGCGCATGCCGGTGCGGGCCGCGGCGACTAACATGTTGAAGCCGCCGCCGGCGACCCGCGCATATTCCGCCGCAGTCTTTTCCGTCCCAGGTATTGGCAACGCGTCGATCCGGTAGACATAATCCACCACAGCGCTGCCGACATGAACGAGACGGGTCATGCCGCGGCATCCTTCTTGCCGGCCCTGCTGGTGCGCACCGCGACAAGGTCTGCCGCAAGTGCCCGCACTTCGGCGAGGTCGATACCCTGAATCCTGGCAACCTGTTCCCGCGGCAGCCCTGACAGGCCGGTGCAGGCGCCTGCCATGCCGGCGGCGATGGCGCCGATCGTGTCGGTGTCGCCCCCAAGATTGGCGCTGATGACCGCCGCCTGCCATGGGTCGCCGGCGGCGACTTCGACGACGGCGAAGGCGGCGGGGACTGATTCCTGGCTGGCGACGCTGGTTCCGACGAGATCCACGATGAGCCGGATCGCGTCGGCCGGCGACTTGCCGCGCACGAGACCACGCGCCCATTCGATTCGTGCAGCGACATCGGCGCCGACGACCCAATGGCCCTGCACAGCGCCGAGCCGGGCTGCTGTGATCGCCTTGGCGGACGCCGTTTGCCAATCGTCGCCGGCGATGCCATTGCTCACGGCTGCCGCAACGGCGGCGGCCGAAGCGATGGCGATCGAAGTGTTGTGGGTTGCCCGGCAGGTTTCCGCGACCTTGGCGACCAGCGCTGCGAGCGGTTGTGGCGGCATCATGATGCCGACCGGCGCGATACGCATCGCCGCGCCGTTTGTGTCGCCGTTGCGCCCAGCCTCTTCCGGCGCCACGCCGTCATTGATCGCGTCGATCGCGCGCTTGGTCGATGGTCCGAGCAGGTCGTAGCTGCCGCGGGCTTTCACATCGCGCTCCCACTTGACCAGCGCATGCACCCAACGCTTGTGATCGAAGCTGCTGCCCGATTCGAGCAGGATGCGGCCAAGCAACAAGGTCTGCTCGGTATCGTCGGTGACTGTGCCTGCAGCCAATCCCTTCGATACAGGATGATCGGACGCGGGAGGCACAAAGCTATCGACGAAACCGTATGCCGCCCTGATCTGCGCCGGCGACAAAAGCTGGGTCGGCATGCCGAGCGCATCGCCAAGCGCACCGCCGATGAGCGCACCCGTGGCACGGTCGATCGTTTCAGCTGTCCCCATCCCCGCCATCTCTCAGAACTCCAGATGCAGTGCGAAATGCGCGGGGTTGAGCAGGCTCGTCACATATTCGATGGCCCGTCCGTCCGCCGCCCGCGTCAGCCGCCGCGTCCGCAGGAATGCGGTTCCCGGCGCACAGCCGAGAATGGCGGCGTCCTCGGCATTCAGCATTTCAATGTCGGCCCATTCTTCGCCGTGATCCGGAACCAGACCGGCGCTGCGCAAAGTTTGGTGCAGCGAGCCTTCGCGTAGGCCCCGCAGCGGGACGTCCTCCAGTTCCACCGACAAGGGCAGGCGGCTACGCTCGATGGAAATCGCATGACCGTCATCCGCATTGGTGCGTACGCGGTCGACGGCGATGAAGGAAATGTTGCCGATCACGAGCTTTGCCGCCAGTACCGCGTCCTCGATAATCTCAAGCCGCAGTGTGCGGGTTTCGGCATTGGCGCCGGCAGCGGCAAGCGCGCGCGACCAGCCGACGGCATCGTCCACGGTCTTGCCATCGAAGGTGACGAAGGAGCCTATCCCGACCTTCGTGGTGATCAGGCCGCGGCTCGACAGTTCTTCGAGGCCTTTGCGGACGGTGTTGCGGCTGACGGAGAAGCGTTGGACGAGTTCATTCTCGCTCTGGAGTCGGTCGCCGAAACCGAGCACGCCAGAGCGGATCTCGTTTTCGAGAACCGTCGCGATCTGTTCGGGCTTGCCAGTCCCGGGAGACAAAAGGACCGCGCGACGAGCCATATGGGAACCTGTTCAGAATACCTGTCTAATCCTGTTTAATGCATAACCGTACAGCCGATGTCAATGGGCCTTTCTGGCTGATCAGACCCCCGGGCCGATCCGTCGGGCCTGCTTCTCTGGCTCCCTGCCGTTCTCATGAACCGCTGATACCTACGAGATTGCGGCCTGACGCAACGGCGTGGCAGTACTCAGCGGCACCGCCTTCGCCGTCAGGCCACAGGCCAGACATCTTCCATCCGCCTGTCGTCGGTTATGAGATCCGCGGCCACCGCATGGCGTTGGGGATTGCAACTTCAGCTCTGCCCTGAGTGGCTCGCTGTCCATCTGGGCAGCGATGACGACTATGCTGCCCCTGCCGAGCGGCTCTGACGTTGCGATGTCAGATTCGAGCCGGCACCATAATTGTGGAGCATGGCCTTAGGCGGCGGGCCACGCGAGGGGAAGCAACAGTGCTTCAAATCACAAGGCTCAGCCCGGAGATTTCTCGCCACTCACGCCGATGTCTACAATACCTTCAATGTTCAACGCCATCTGATACGACGTCCCACCCTCCGCCATCTCAGAACCGAAGCCATGGTAACGTGGCATGCTGCAACGGCCGCGGCTTGATTTCCAAGTGAGTCCAAGTACTCCGCGATCTCGCCACGTTAACTTGTCAACACCGGCATGGCACATGCCTTCCCCATTATCGGCCGTGGCGAGGCGCTGATGGCCTCGATCTGCTATTCCGATGCCATCGACGGACCCGGCCTGGTGGCGAATGTCGCGGCAGGCGAGTCGCAAGAGAAGTGATCCCAGTTCCCATCATCATCATTCAGGAGATAACATGAACACCAGCGTTTCCCCGAACCTTGACCGCGTGATCGAGGATCTGCCGCGACGCTTCCCTGGACCCGGCGGTGCCGTCGCCGTGGTGAAGGACGGAGTCGCCATTGCGCGCCACGCGTGGGGCTACGCCGACCTCGAGCGGCGCGCACCTTACATGGCGACGACCCAGGCACCGATCTGCTCCATCACCAAGCAGTTCACATGCGCTGCCCTGTTCGCGGTCTGCTCTGATCCGTCAGAACTCGACGGCGCCGTCGCAGCCCAGCTGCCGCGGCTCGACGGCGCCAGGCCCACGACGCTCGATCTCGCCAACAACCAATCCGGCCTGCGCGACTACTGGGCGCTCACCGTTCTCTGCGGGGCCATGCCCGAAGGCGACTTCCGGCCGGCCGACGCGGCAACCCTGGTCGGTCTGACGCGCAGCGTGCATTTTGCACCCGGCACGGCTTACTCCTATTCCAATGGCAATTTCCGTATTCTCGCGACGGTGATCGAACAGAAGGCCGGGCGCCATTTCGGGGAACTCCTTACCGAGCGCATCGTGCGGGCCGCCGGTATGGAAACTGCCGTCTTCGCCGCCGAAACCGGAGACCTGCCCGGTGGTGCCGTGGGTTATGAGGGGACGCTGGCGACAGGCTGGCGGCCGGGCATCAATCGCATTCACTGGACGGGCGATGCCGGCATCTGCGCGTCGATCGACGACATGATCGCCTGGGAACGCTTCATTGACCGCACGCGCGGCGATTCGGAAGGCATCTATGCCCGGTTGGCACGGCCCGTTACGTTCAAGGACGGTTCGCCCGCCGCCTATGGTCTGGGTCTGGTGCGCAAGACGCGCTGGGGACGTGCCATGAGCGGCCATGGCGGCGCGATCCGCGGCTGGCGGCTGCAGCGATTCTGGGTTCCCGCCGAGCGGCTGTCCGTCGCGATTGCCTTCAACCATGAGAGCGATAGCCAGGCTGCGGCCATGCATGTTTTGGCTGGAGTATTGGGGGAGAGCGATGCGCCGGTTCCTTCGGATGCCTCCGCCGCGGCGGGTTTCGCAGGGACCTGGCTCGATGCGGAGACCGGCCTTCTGCTCGATGTGAAGATCAATTCCGACGGCACCTTGGCCGGAACATATGACGGCAGCGCCGAAACCCTAAGCATCGGTGCGGATGGCGTAGCGCGCGGGCTCACCATGATGCTCGCGCGCGAGGGCGCCGCCATCCGAATCGACCGCCCGGGCGATGCGATCCGCACCCACGCTCTCCCTGTCGCGAGCGAGCCCGCGGGCAGCATCGCCGGCACCTATCGCTCTGCCGAACTCGAATCGGAACTCGAGATCGTCAATGCGGGCAGCAGCTGGTTTGCCGGTTTCAGGGGCTTCTTGGGCCGTGGGCCGATGATGCCCTTGCTGCCTGTTGGGCCGGATCTCTGGCGCCTCGTCTGCAACCGGTCGCTGGATGCGCCCTCGCCCGGCGACTGGACCGTCCGCGTGCTGCGATCGGCGGGCAATGGCGCCCACACGCTCTCCATCGGCTGCTGGCTCGCACGAAACGTGAAATTCGAGCGGCGGGTTTAGACTCCGCACGGCGTCTGATCCAGACCGGCACCGGGTACCGAGACTTCCGATCAATCCGGCCAGCATTCCTCAGGTGACGAAATGGCAATCGGCCCTTTGGGTGGATGAAACGGCAATGCTGGGCGGCACCGCTGTTCGGCAAATGGCCTGCACTCTGGGGCAGCGGGTCTGGAAGTGGCAGCCCGGCGGAATGTTGTAAGGGCTCGGCACTTCGCCCTGCAGCACCGCCTGGCGCTTCCGCTTCGTCGTACCAAGGCGCGGAACGGCAGCCAGAAGACTCTGTGTGTAAGGATGCTTGGGCCGGTCGAAGATTTCTTCCCGGCGGCCGACCTCGACAATCTTGCCCAGATACATGACCGCCACGCGATGCGAAATGTGGCGGACCACAGAGAGCTCATGGGCGATGAAGATCATGGACAGGCCATAGGCCTCGCGCAGATCGAGGAGCAGGTTGAGAACCTGGGCCTGAATGGAGACGTCGAGCGCCGCCACGGCCTCGTCCAGCACCAGCATGCCGGGCCGCACGCTCATGGCGCGGGCAAGTCCGACGCGCTGACATTGCCCGCCGCTCAAAGCTTGTGGATAGCGGCCGGCCATTTCCGGCGTCAACCCGACCAGGCCCAGCAACCGGTCGATCTCGGCCGGAACGTCTTGTGCCGGCACAATCCTGTGGAAACGCAGGGCCTCGTCGATCGTCTGGGCCACCGTCATGCGCGGATTGAGCGAGGAGTACGGGTTCTGAAACACCATCTGCAGATTGCGATGGAGCTTCTGGCGCGCCGCGGCATCTCCATTGCTGACGTCCTGTCCGCCGAACAGCACCTGTCCCGCGGATGGCTTGTAAAGTCCGAGAATGGCGCGGCCAAGAGTGGTCTTTCCGCTGCCGCTTTCGCCGACGAGACCCACCGTCTCCTTCGGGTAGACATCAAGGTCCACACCGTCGACGGCGCGTGCCGTCATCGCCTTCTGGCCGCGCACGACATCGGCGATGGAGCGCCGCCTCGGAAACTCCACGGTAAGACCACGGACGGACAGAAGCGGCTCCATCACGACATCATCCCGGCGATATCATCGGCCTTGATACAGGCGCTGAAATGGTCCTTCGCCACCTCGCGCAGCACGATCTCGGCGGTGCCGCATTCGGAGGAGGCGAAGCGGCAGCGCGGCATGAAGGGACAGCCCGGCGGCAAGTCTGACAGGCTAGGCGGCTGGCCGGGGATGGGTTCGAGACGCTGATCCTTGCCGTCGATCCGTGGGATTGAACGCAGAAGCCCAAGACTGTAGGGATGGCGGGGTCGCGCGAACACCTCCTCTGTCGGCGCCAGTTCCATGATGCGGCCCGCATACATCACGGCGACGCGGTCGCAAGTTTCCGCCACCACCGCCATGTCATGTGACACCAAAATCAATGTGGTGCCGGTCGCTTCCTGCAGATCCATGAGCAGTGCCAGGATCTGGTCCTGGATGGTGACGTCGAGTGCGGTGGTGGGCTCGTCAGCGAGGATGAGCTTCGGCCCGCCGACGATCGCCATGGCGATAACGGCGCGCTGCACCATGCCGCCGGACCACTGGTGGGGATATTCGTCGACCCGCATTTCCGGACTGGGGATCCCCACGCGCTTCAGAAGCTCGACGGCACATTCGCGCGCCGCCCGCGCGCCGATGTGACGGTGAACCCTCTCGCCCTCGGTGATCTGGTCGCCGATCGGCCAGACGGGATTCAGCGCATTCATCGGGTTCTGGAAGATCATGGCGATGTCGGCGCCGCGGATCTTCTGCATCTCCGATTCCGGCAAGCTCAAAAGATCACGGCCGGCAAAGCTGATACGCCCGCTCTTCACGAACGACGGAGGCGAAGGCAGGAGCCGCAGAATACTTCTGCACAGCACCGACTTGCCGCTTCCCGACTCACCAACGATTCCGACCGTTTCGCCTTGCCGGATCGAGAGCGAAACGTGGTTAGCCGCTCGCACAACCTTGCTGCCCTGATGGAACTCGACCACCAGATCCTCGATCTCGAGGATCGGGGGCCTGGTTTCGCCACTCGTCTGAATTGTTTGCCGTTCTGTTGTCGTCATGGTCATGCCTAAATGAGCGCGTGGCGGCGCTCGCCCAGCCGCTGGGCAAGTCCATCACCTACAAGGCATAACGCGGTTCCCGTCACCACGAGAGCGAGGCCCGGTAGGGTGCTGATCCACCAGGCTTCGAAGATGAAATCGCGGCCCTCGGCAATCATGGCACCCCATTCCGGCGTCGGCGGTGTGACCCCCAGGCCGAGGAAGCTCAGGCCCGACACCAGCATGATGTTGAGAACGAAGTCCGACATCGAGAACACGATCGAGGAGTTCATGACGTTGGGCAGCGCATGGCGGAAGACGATCCGGCCCGGTCCGTACCCCAGATTGCGTGCGGCAAGAATATAGTCCTTGTTGCGTTCCACCAGCATTTCCGCCCGCGCCAGTCGTGCATACATCGTCCATGCCGTGAGGAAAATGGAGAGATAGATGTTGAAGATGCCGGGTCCCAGGATTGCGACGATGACGATGATGAGCACGAGGAACGGAAAGGCGACAACGACGTCCAGCACCCGCATCAGGATGCTATCAAAGAAACCGCCGGAATAACCAGCCAGCGCGCCCAGTATGACGCCGTAAATCATCGGCACATAGGTCGTAAGAAAGCCGAAAGGCAGGTCAATACGGATGCCCCAGAGCACTCGGATCAGCACATCGCGGCCAAAGTTGTCGGTGCCGAAGGGATGAGCAAGACTCGGAGGCTGCAGTGTGTTGTTGAGATCCTGACGATAGGGATCGTAGGGCAAGAGCATCGGCGCAAAAATGCCGGCCAGCACGATGACGACGAGCATGATACTACCGACCTTCAGTGTCATCGGCCAGCGGTTGAACTCGCTGGCGACGCGGCGCGACAGAGGCAGGGTCAAGGTTCTGCTGGGATTCATGTCGCCACTCAAGCTTTCAACACGCGCCGGTCGATCAGCATGTAGCTGAGATCGGCCAGAAGATTGACGACGAGTACGAGAATGGCGAACACGAGAGACAGACCTTGGATCACCGGATAGTCGCGCTGCCCTACGGCCCTGACCAGCAGCGATCCCAATCCTGGAAAGGAAAACAAATATTCCACCACCACGGCGCCGCTCAGCAACCACCCGATGTTGACGGCCAGAATGGTGGTTACCGGCATAAGTGCATTGCGCAAGGCATGCTTGATCAGGATGCGCCAGGGACCAAGCCCCTTGGCGCGGGCCACTGTGATGTATTCCGCTGTCATCACATCGAGGATGGCCGCTCGCAGCGACTGGATCAGGATTGGCGCCAGGAAAAGCGCTATCGTCAATGACGGCAGCACCAGATGATACATGCGGTCGCCGAAGCTCCGGCCATAGCCAGAAATGGGAAACCACTCGAGGTAGATGCCAAAGAACAGCATCAGGATGATGCCGACCCAGAAGGGCGGCATGGCAAAGCCGATGATGCCGACGAGACGGATCACATGGTCTGCCGCCCGGTCGCTGCGCCGTGCCGCGATGATTGACAGCGGCAGAGCAATCAGGACGGCGAAGACGGCGCTGGTGACGAGAAGGAGCGCAGTCGGCAACAGGCGTTCACCGACGATCTTGCCGACATCCGCATTCTGTATGATGGACGTTCCGAGACTGCCGGTCGCTGCATTTGTGATGAAGCGCCAGTACTGGATCGGCAGGGGCTGGTCGAGGCCGAGCTTGGCGTGGGCGGCCTGCAACGTCTCGGGCGTCGCCCGGCCATGCATCATGAGCTGCACCGGATCGCCGGGCACCAGATGAATGGCGAAAAATGCAATCAGGCTGACGCCAATCACCACCGGGATCATCTGCATCACGCGCGAGGCGATGTAACTCAGCAGGTTCACGTCAGGCCACCGGCGGCATCATTGGTGCCACCCCCGTTTGCACGGAGGCGGCGTTCGTTGCGCACAATGAAAGGCACTGGCTCAAGCCGGCAAAGCTATTTGTCGAGCCATACCTTCTGCAGCCACCACCAGCCGTTGGCGAGCTGCTTCAGGTCCTTCACGTAGGCCTGGCTGCCGTTGATGACTGGCGCGAAATTCAACGGAATGCTGTAGGCGTCATTGTAAAGGGTCTCCTGCACCTTGCCATAGAGTTCGGCACGCTTGGCAGGATCGGCCGCGCGCCTGGCCTCCGTCAACATCTTCTGGACATCCTTGTTGTCGTACCAGGTGAAGAAGGCCTGGGAGCCGGCCGTCACGTCGGCCTCGATCGTCGCGAGTTCGTCCGTGTCATTGATGTCGCTCGTGATGTAGCTGACATAGGCCTGGTATTCGCCCTTGGTGGTCATTGTCCAGGCAGTGCCGACGTCCATCTCGACGATCTCGCTCTTGATGCCCGCGGCCTCCCAGCCCTGCTGCAGGATGGTCGCCACCTGCCGGGATGGGGCGTTGCCGGTGTCCACCATGATCTGGATCGGTGTCCCGTCATACCCCGACTTCTGCACCAGTTCCTTCGCCTTGGCGGGATCATAGGGAATGACCGCGACAGCATCGCTGTGGAAATTCACCTTGGGCATGTAGGAATTCGGCACTTCGCCATATCCGAAGTAAACTGCCTTCAGGATGGCCTCGCGGTCCGCGGCATAGTTAAGCGCCAGCCGGAAGTCCTTACTGTCGAGCGGCTTCTTCTGGTGGTTCAGATAGACGTAGTCGAGCCTGAAAATCGGGGTCGACTCCACCACGAGATTGCTGTCGGACTGGAGCGACTTGGCCTGGTTGAAGGCGACCGTCGAGATCACATCATAGTCGCCGTTCCTCAGTCCCAGGACGCGCGAGTTGCTCTCCGGCACGTATTTCAGTTCAACGCCTTCGAGGTAGGGCAGCGGCTTTCCGTCGGTCCCCATGTCCCAGTAATAGGGGTTGGCCTTGAGGACGACGGTTGAGCCCCGCTCATAGCTCTCGACCATGAAGGGACCGGCGCAAACCGGCGAGGTGCCGAACTTCTCAGCACTCGCTTCATAGGCCTTCTTGTTCACGATGCTCGCAGCATAGGCGGACAATGCGGATAGCAGCGGCGCATAGGGCTCGCTCAGTTCTACTTTCACGTGCCTGTCGTCAACCGCCGAAATGTTCTTCACCGGCTTCAGCACGAAGGCGAGATACTTCGCCGGATCGCTCAGGGTCTTCAGCGTGAAGACCACGTCATCGACCGTGACAGGCTCGCCGTTGCTGAATTTCGCGTCACGGATCTTGAAGATATAGGTCAGGCCATCGGCGGATATCTCCCAGGATTCCGCCAGGCCGGGACGCAAGCCCCTGCCTGTATCATCCGCCTCAACCAGCGCGTCGCAAACTTGCTCAATCGCATAGATCGAACCATTGTCGCCGGGAATGAAGGGATCGAAAGTCAGAGGCTCATCGGGCCGCGCCATGATCAGCATGCCGCCGCGCTTGATGCCGTCAGCCCAGCCTTCAGATGATTGGGCGGCCAGTGAACCGGCGACAAGGACGAAGGCGGCGCCGAGCATCGCGCGGCGGCGCCAGCTAGCAAGACAACCAAAAGACTTCCGAAGCGTCATGACACTCTCCCTGCTCTATGTTTTCTCTGATTGAAAAACCGGCAGATAACCCGGCAGGCCGATTTTTGTACTTTCGAGACTAATGCGGTGTTGTAGGCTTGGCAAGACAGCGCACCTCGCTTTGTGTTGCCGAGCCGATGCATTTCGATTGGAGTTGCAATGCACAGGACAGCAGCTTGAACACAAATAGGTGTGGGCATAGGCTCTTCTCCGAGCGGAACGTCTGGCTCGCCGTCTCCAATACGAAGACGCCGCCGTTTCCGGGACACACTGACAAGGGGGAGCGAGATCGTGGACATTCCGAGGGACCGCATCCAGGCTATCCTGGACAATCACATCGCACGTGGCGTCGTCGGCGCTTCGCTGGCCATCGGATTGCCCGGGCAATGGATCGAGCTTTTCACCAGCGGGCTTGCCGACAAGTTCAGGAAGACACCGATGCGGACCGATCATACCTTCCGCATAGCCAGCTGCACCAAGACATTCGTCGCCACGGGACTTCACCTTCTGGTAGAAGAGGGCAGGGTCGATCTGGACGAGCCCATTACCCGGTGGTTTCCCGACATGCCGAACGCGGCCAGGATGCCGGTGCGCATCCTCCTCAATCACCGGAGCGGCCTGCCCGATTTCGAAACCTCCATGCCGATGATTTCAGACAAGACATGGACGGCAGAGGAAATCGTGGACTTCGCCTTTAAGCACGGCGTCCAGAAACAGCCCTGGCACGGGATGGAATATTCCAATACCGGCTATGTCCTCTCCGGTATCATCATCGCGCGGGAGACTGGAAAACCTTATTCCGATCACCTCCGCCAGAGGGTCTTTCAGCCGCTCGGCATGAACGACACATGGGTTGCAACCCACGAAGCATTTCCAATTGAGCGCGAGGCCCGTGGCTATATGCATGTCGATCCGGATGGAAAGCCGCAATGGGACATCCAGGGCGCCGGCGATCCCGTCGACGGCGTGTGGGATTCTACAGAATGGTTCCCCATGTCGGGAGCCAATGCGGCAGGCGATATGGTGTCGACGCCGAAGGATATCGTAACCTTCCTGAATGCGCTGTTCGACGGCAGGATTCTCGGATCCAAACAGCTGTACGAGATGAAGGATAATCTGAAGCCTGCGCAGTTCCCAGGCTCAAAGGTGGTGGCCAACGGCCACGGAATCCTCGTCTCTCGCTATGGCAATATCGACGTCAAGGGACACCTCGGCCAAATTCCCGGCCATTCCAGCGTTATGGGCCGCGACGAGAAAACCGGCGTTACAGCCATGTTAATCCAGAACTCCGGTGCTGCCGATTTCGAGTCATTCTTCCTCAATGGCATCAACGAGCCCTTCGGCGAGATATTCCATACAACCCGTGACGCGATTGGATAGATTGTCCTGATGCGTCGTACATGCTGATGGTCGATTAGCTCAGACGATTTATAAACTCTATTGCCAGCTCAAATCGATCCCAGCCCTAATCCGGGAACTGGAGTGGTGTGAGCCCCTTTCACGATCCAGTTACCCAAGGGGCCTATCTCGCTTTTGCTCCGCTCCCAAAGCTTGGATCATCTGAGACCAAGGCGAGTATGGCAGAGAAATTGGGGTGAAAAGGTCTCAGCAGAGACTCGGAACAGGTGCTTCCAATCACGCAAGCCGCGGAATTATCGGACTTATATGTGAGTGAGGAGCGGAATTTGAGTTCGACTGAGAGTGGATGGTGGAGCCAGGCGGAATCGAACCGCCGACCTCTTGAATGCCATTCAAGCGCTCTCCCAACTGAGCTATGACCCCTGATCCTGGATGCGGCCGCATGGGGGGCGGCGAAGCGGGGCGGAACCTAGTTCCGCAAGTCCCGCAAATCAAGCGAAAAGCGGCCCCGGCGCGTTTTCCCGAAAAGTGAAATCGCTTTTCGGACAAGAAAACGCGCC
>JANMQL010000034.1:0-1880 GCA_031370475.1 Hyphomicrobiales bacterium
GAATTCTTATCTCAAATAAGAAGTCCATCCAGCGCAAGGTACTCAGGATCGGCTCGTGAGGTATTTGGCTATCCCGCGGGGGAGAACTGGATGGACCCTCTTTCGTTCAAATCAGTCACAAACATCCGCGCAATCTGCGCGAAGTCAAGTGCCGCCAGCCCAATCGACCCTCCTCTCTGCTCGGTACTTACCCAAATGAGAGGGAGCCTCAGATGGCGAATGTGGCAGAGCGAAACTCATTCACATTGCCATCGTCCGGCCCAAAGGCCATAAAAGCCGCGATTCACCCTTCTGTGACGGATTGATTATGTCAAAAAGCCTGCGTCTTGGCGTTGCCGGCCTTGGAACAGTGGGCACAGGGGTGCTCGACTTGCTCGGCAAACATGCGGGGCTGATTGCGGCGCGGGCCGGCATGGCGGTCGAAGTGACCGCCGTAAGTGCGCGCGACGCCAAGAAGAACCGGGGGCACGATGTGTCGCGGTTCGGCTGGTACGGCGATCCCGTGAAACTCGCGGCCGCCCCGGAAATCGATGTCTTCGTCGAGCTGATGGGCGGCGAGGGGGATCCGGCCAAGGCGGCGGTCGAGGCGGCGCTGAGGGCGGGCAAGCCGGTCGTCACCGCCAACAAGGCGCTGCTCGCCCATCATGGCGCCGGGCTGGCGCGGCTGGCCGAAGACAAAGGTCTGGCGCTCAATTTCGAGGCGGCGGTGGCGGGCGGCATTCCGATCGTCAAGACGCTGCGCGAGGGGCTGGCCGGCAACCGCATCGTCCGGGTGTTCGGCATTCTCAACGGCACCTGCAATTATATTCTGACCAAGATGGCCAATGAGGGCCGGAGTTTCGCCGATGTGCTGAAGGAGGCGCAGGCGCTGGGCTATGCCGAGGCCGATCCGACATTCGATGTCGGCGGCTTCGATACGGCCCACAAGCTGGCGGTCTTGACCTCGCTGGCCTTCGGCACGGAAGTGAACCTCAAGGCCATCGACATCGAGGGCATCGAGGCGGTGACGCTGGCCGATATCCGCAATGCCTCCGACATGGGCTACAAGATCAAGCTGCTCGGCGTGGCCGTGGCGCATGAGGAGGGGATCGAGCAGCGGGTCAATCCAACGCTGGTGCCCAAGGGCTCGCCGGTTGCCGATACCGACGGCGTGTTCAACGCGGTGGTGGTCAAGGGCGATTTCGTGGGCGATTTGATGCTGGAAGGCCGGGGCGCGGGCGCCCATCCCACGGCCTCGGCGGTTCTTTCCGATGCGATCGACATCGCGCGCGGCAATTTGCGCCCGGCCTTCGGCATTCCGGCGGCACAGCTCAAGGCCTACAAGGCAGCACCCAAGAAGGCCCATGAGGGCGGCTTCTATGTGGCGTTGGAACTGCACGACAGGCCGGGGGCGGTGGCGGCGATTGCCCGCATCCTGGCGGATGAAAAGATTTCGATCGAAAGCATCGTGCAGCGCGGCAAGCAGGAAAAAGATGCGCCGCGCGCCACGGCGCCCTTCATTCTCATCACCCACGACACCGTGGAGACCGCCATGCGCGCGGCGCTGTCGCGCATCGAGAAGGACGGACATGTGGCGAGCCGGCCGCGCATGATCAGGATCGAAAGGCTGTGAGAAGCGGCGCACGCTATTCCCCTTCTCCCTGCCGCTTGCGGCGGGGAGAAGGTGGCGCGGAGCGCCGGATGAGGGGTGGTCTCTCCGCGAGTCGCGCCGGCGATTGTTCACGCGGCGCCACACCCCTCATCCGCCCTTCGGGCACCTTCTCCCCGCACTGCGTGCGGGGAGAAGGGGATATTGTCGCAGTGTGAGCGATTTCCTCAATGTCGGACGTTCGGCCACGGGGCGGCGGTGGCGGGCGCGGCTTGCCGATTTGCGGGCGGCG
>JANMQL010000036.1:0-1634 GCA_031370475.1 Hyphomicrobiales bacterium
TGCAGGCCGATGACGAGGCCCAGATTCTGCCGCACCCGCGCATCGGCGCGCGCGCTGCCGTAGGCCCGGCGCAGGGTCTCCTCGGCTTTCGGCAAATTCTTTGACAGAACCCAGGACAGGCCGAGATTGGACAGCACCGACGGCTCCTCGGGCACGATCTGCAAGGCGCTGGCGTAATAGCGGCGGGCGTCGTCATGCCGGCCGAGCTGATCGAGCGCGGTTCCCTGCACCGACAGGATGCGCCAGTCCGGATTGTCGGGCGAATGGGCGCGGGAGAGCACGTCGAACGCCCGCTGGAAATTGCCATTATCGGCGAGCGCCCGGCCGTAGCCGGCGAGCAGCGTCTTGTTGCTGGAATGGGCGATGGTGGCCTGCTCGAACACGGCAACGGCCTGGCCACGCTGCCCGGTGGCGCGAAGCGCCTGGCCGTAACGCAGGGCGGCGTCGGCATCCCTGGGATTGGCGCGATAGCGCTCGCCATAGGCTTCAACGGCGCGGCGCGGATCGGCATCGGAGGTGGGACTGGCTTCGGCCTTCGAGGTGATCGAGCCCGTGATGTCGGACATGGTCTGGCAGCCGCCAAGGCTTGCGGCCAGGATCGCCGTCACGGCCGCGGACGCAAGGAGCCGGGCAAGACTGGAAGGCTGACGCATGGAACTTAACTCACGGGCGAATGGACCAAGCCGAACACGCCAGCAATAGACCGTTAACCCTAATGTCCGGTTAATCTGGCGGCCGGTACGGCAGGAAGCCCGCAAGGCAGCGCCATTGCCGGGTTGCCACACTCTTGCGCACAAGCGGCTTCACGGCCGTGCGGTTGTTGAAACCGCCGGAATGGACGATGCGATCCGTCCGGCACCGCCTCGGCCGTCAAACAGCGGAGAGATTGCCGTCAGTAGCAGACCGGAACGCGGCGGATTCGCCAACCGTATGGCGTCCAGATGCGCCGTCTGATCACATAGCAACCCTGGTCGTAATACCTGGAGTAGCCATAGGGGTATCCACCGTAGCCATAGGGATATCCACCGTAGTAGTAGGGTGCGGCGAGGCCCAGACCGAGGCCGAGGCCAATTCCCGCGCCGCGGAAGCCGCCGCCGCGGAATCCACCACCGAAACCGCCGCCCCGGAAACCGCCGAAACCACCACCGCGACCGCCGCCACGGGCTTGCGCCGGTGCGGAGGATGCGCCCAACATGAGGGCCGATGTGCCGATCAGGCTGAAGCCGTAGATGCAGAGCATAGCCATCAGCGCCAAGCCGCGCGTGATGACTTTGCGGAAGCTCGTTCGGGGATGGGCCATGTTTCCTCGCTCCATTTTTCTCGCTGCGTGCACGGTCACGTGCAGGTAAACTTCAAAAAAAGCGTGGGCTCGAGTCACGTATCCGGTGGCGTCATTGGCGAAAACCCCGGAATGGCGATTAAATTCCAACTCAAAAACACTGTAAAGGTTGCAATTGTGGGACTAACGCAGGTTTGACAGCAAGCCCTTGTGTGCGCAAACAGGCCAGCGGCGGAACTCGACCAACTGTCCAGGGTTCGTCCGCCTGTCCAATGGAAGACAGAGACAAGCATGCCATCCGTGTTCGAGACCGCGCCCGTCCCGTCAGCCATTCCCATTACCTTTGCGACCAAGG
>JANMQL010000087.1:0-15559 GCA_031370475.1 Hyphomicrobiales bacterium
CCGCGGCCATCTCGGGCGGCCATTTCGGGGCGGGGCTCGGCGTGGGCGAACTCACCGTGGCGCTGCATTACGTCTTCAACACGCCCGTGGATCGTATCGTCTGGGACTATGGCCACCAGACCTAACCGCACAAGATCCTGACCGGGCGGCGCGGCGCGATCCGCCGCATCCGCCAGCGCGACGGGCTCTACGGTTTCACCAGCCGCGGCGAGAGCGATTACGACACCTTCGGCGCCGCCCACAGCTCGACCTCGGTTTCGGCCGGCCTCGGCATGGCGGTGGCGCGCGACCTGCGCGGGCGCGACAACAACGTGGTGTGCGTGATCGGCGACGGCGCCATGAGCGCCGGCATGGCCTATGAGGCGATGAACAACGCCGGGGCGCTCGATACCCGCCTCATCGTGGTGCTCAACGACAACGGCATGTCGATCGCCCCGGCCGTGGGCGCGCTCAGCAACTATCTCTCCTGGCTGGTGTCGTCGCGGCCGTTCCTGTCGCTGCGCGACATCGCCAAGCATCTGGCCAAGAAATTTCCGCGGAGCCTGCGCACCGCCGCCGAGCGGGCCGACGAATATGCCCGCGGCATGCTGACCGGCGGCACCTTGTTCGAGGAACTCGGCTTCTATTATGTGGGGCCGATCGACGGTCACAATATCGATACGCTGGTGCCAATCCTGCAGAATGTGCGCGATGCCAAGGAACTTGGACCCATCCTCGTCCATGTGGTGACCGAGAAGGGCAAAGGGCATCCCTTCGCCAAGGAAGATGCGGAAAGCTACCACGCCATTGCCGGCTTCGATCCGGAAACCGGCGAACTCAAAAAGAGCACGTCCAACGCGCCCACCTATACATCGGTCTTTTCCCGGTCGCTGATCGCCGAGGCCGAGCGTGACGAGAAGATCGTCGCCATCACCGCGGCGATGCCGTCGGGCACCGGCCTCGATAAATTCGCCGAACGCTTTCCCACCCGCATGTTCGATGTCGGCATCGCCGAGCAGCATGCGGTAACCTTCGCGGCGGGGCTGGCCACGGAGGGCTTCAAGCCGTTCTGCGCCATCTATTCCACCTTCCTGCAGCGCGCCTACGACCAGGTGGTCCATGACGTGGCCCTGCAGAAATTGCCGGTGCGCTTCGCCATCGACCGGGCCGGCCTTGTCGGCCAGGACGGCGCCACCCATGCGGGAAGCTACGATGTTTCCTATCTCTCCTGCCTGCCGGGCATGGTGGTGATGGCGGCGGCGGACGAAGCCGAGCTCGTCCATATGGTGGCAACCGCGGCGGCAATCGACGACGGACCTTGCGCCTTCCGCTATCCGCGCGGCGAGGGTGTCGGCGTCGATCTGCCCGAACACGGCGTGCCGCTGGAAATCGGCCGGGGCCGCATCTTGCGCGAAGGATCGAAAGTGGCGCTGCTGTCGCTGGGAGCCAGGCTGCAGGAATGTCTCAAGGCGGCCGACGATCTGGCGTCGCTGGGCCTTTCCACAACCGTGGCCGATGCCCGCTTCGCCAAGCCCCTGGACGAGGCGCTGGTGCGGCGGCTGGTCAACCATCACGAGATTTTGATCACCGTCGAAGAAGGTTCGATCGGCGGCTTCGGCACACAGGTGCTGCATTTCCTGGCGCGAGCCAATCTGATCGGCGCGGGCTGCAAGGTGCGCACCATGATGCTGCCCGACCGCTTCGTCGCGCACGCTTCGCCCAAGGAGCAGTATGACGATGCCGGCCTCAACGCGCGCCATATCGTGGCCGAGGTGATGGCGGCGCTCGATCCGGCAAAGCGCCTTCTGGACATCAAGACGCTGGCCTGATCAACGGCGGCGGAACCAGGCGGCGATCTGCGGCACGGCCATGACATTGACGATGAGCTGCACCGCGAGGAGCAGCGCCGCCATGCGGCCGAAATCGTGCAGCACCGGCAGGGCTGAAATCGACAGGGGCGCCACGCCGGCAAAGAGCGCGAGCGGCGGCAGAACGGCGGCCCGTGCCGCGGCGGGATCGATATCGGACATCTCGTGGAGGGCCAGTGCCGTGGCCGACGCAAGTCCAAAAGCAAGGGCCAAGGCCGCCGCCGCCAGGCTCGCCGGCGTTACGGCGAGCCGCCAGGCGGCGATCGCCGCCGCCGACAGGCCGATCGCCATCGGCAAGGGCAAGAGTACCGCCAGCGTCAGGTCGAAGCGCTGCAGATAGGCCACGGACATGAAGGCGGCCAGCGCCAGGCCGGCCGCCAGGGCGGTGAAAGCCGCGCCACGCATGATCTCGCCGCGCGCCAGCGCGACGATCGGCGCCCCCGCCGCACCGGGTGAGAATTGGCGAAGGGCTTTGGCAAAGCTTGCGGGCGAAACATCGGGTCGCGGCAGGACTTCGATGCGCCACCACCCTCGCGGCGATTGGAAACGGCGGCGCAGGCCCGGATCGAGATCGCCGGATTCGGGCTCCGGCAGGCGCGACAGGCGCTCGGCCGTCTCGTTCAAGGCGCCGAAGCCACCGAACAAGGCGCGCTCCAGGGCGTCGACACGCTCCGGCGGCAGTGCCGGGGCCAGTGCGAATACGGCGACGGCGCGGCGCAGCCGGCCGGCCGCCTGGCGCAGGTCCGGCGCGGTGTTGGGGTGAGCGGCAATGGCACGCAGACCCTCCTCCAATGGGGCAAACCGGCTTTCCGCGGGCTGCAGCGTCGATTGCGGGGCGGGCGCCGGCAAGGGCGGCAGGAAGTCCGCAAGCCTGGCAAGGACAGCGCGCTTGGCGGCCACATCCTGGGGCAGGAACAGGTCGATCCAGCGGATGGCGCCCACTTCCGGCATGCGGCTGAGCGCCGGGATCATCTGACGCGCGGTGTTGCCGGGCGGCACGATGAGGTGAATGGCGCCAAAACCGGCGGGCCCATCGAGGCGGGTACGCTGGGCCGGCGCGTTGCCGTCGTCGATCGCGAGACCGGTCAGAAACAGCGTTGCAAAAAGCGAGGCCGGCAGAAGCACGAAAATCAGCGACTGGCGAATCTTGCGGAAGCCCGGCGAGGCGGGAGCGGTCATCCGCATGTCGAACCAGTGCTCCTTCGGCATGCCGTCTTCGGCGCCAAACATTGTGAGGCAGGCCGGCAGCATCGTCAGGCAACCGATGAAGGCCGCAACGGTGGCGAAGACCGCCAGCCCGGCCAGGGCCGCAAACGACGGCAGCGGCGAGACGATCCAGGTGACCCACAGGGCAAGGACGATGCCGCCCGCGGTGAGCAGCAAGGCGCCCCTGCCCTGGGCGGCCAGCATGACGGCGCTAAGATGGCGGCTGCCGGCGAGACGCGCCGAGTCATAGGCCAAGGCAAAGACGACATTGAGCAGCAAGGCAGGCGCCGCGGCGGCGGGAATGAACAGCAATGTTGCGCCATCGAGATGCGGGGATTGCACGGCCGCAAAGCCGGTGGCCAGCGACACCGTCACCGCGCCGCTCATGGCGGCGGCCGTAAACAGCCTGGCGCTGCTGAGCCCGAAACCGAGAACCGCCGCCGCCAGTATCAGGGCGAGCGCCGCCGGAATCCAATAGTCGCGGGCGGCGCTTCTCTCCATCCGGGGCTCGGCCAGGGCGGGAACCTGCCATTCAATCGCCGCCGGCATCTGGATGGCCCGGGCGAAAGCGGCGGCCTCGGGCTCGCGGCCGGCGGCGGGGGTTGCGATCACAAACCACGTCCGGCTCTCCACCGCGAAGGCAAGTCCGGCAAGGGCCGGCCAGTCGAGCGGCCGGGGCTTGCCCTCGATTTCACCCTCAACGCTCGCGGCGGCGGCCAGCAACAGGCCGTCGAGGCCGGCGGGCGAGCGGCCTTGATCGAGGGCGCGAATGATTTCGGCGACCAGCGCCGTCAGGCCGCCGAGATCGGGGGCGGCGCGCACGGCGCGGAACAGCGGCAGCATCGCCTCGGCCCGGCGGATACGCGATTCGATCTCGCCGGTGGCGATGAAGAACACGCCGAAGCGGTCGTAGAAGGGGCCGAAGCCGGGAATTTCCACTTCGGTGAAGAGATCGCTTCGCTGCCGCAGTTGCGCGGCAAGGACGACGGCGGCGGCACGGGCGGCGGGCGTCTCCGGCGCCTCGACGCGGGCAAAGAAACTCGTCTCGATGCCGGGGAAGTGCAGCGCCAGCATGGCCTCGGCGGCGGCCGTGCGAGAATCGAGTTCAACCGCTACAGGAATCTCGGCATCGACAGCGAAGCGCATCCAGGCGGCGGTGAGCGACGCCACGGCCAGGGCCATGAAAACGGCGATGACGGTGACCGGGCGAAACACCGCGAGGCGCGCAAGGCGGGCGAAAGGATTGGGCTTCAAATGCAGCGAGGGATGCGGCCTGACCCGGCGCAAACGCGGTTCCTTCGCCTGGCGCATTTGGTTTTTCCCGATCATCGCGCTGGCAGTCCCTTGATTGTGTTGCTTGCCACGGGTTGCGGTTTCGCCTAATTCCGCCGCATCATAGGCACCGATCGCCGGAATGCCAGAGTGGGGCGCAAACATGACGAAAGCGGGCGGCAATCGCGGCTGGCACGAGCAAACAATGGCGGTGCATGCGGGCGAATTCGTCGATCCGGTGACGCGCGCCTCCTCGCCCAACCTGGCGATGTCGGTTACCTTCGCGCCCACCGCCGTCACCGGATTTTCGGCCCGCGACGAAAAAGACTATGACGGCTTCGTCTATGGCCGGGTGTCGAGCCCGACGGTGCGCCAGCTCGAACAGAAACTGGCGACGCTGGAGGGGGCCGAGGCGGCGTTGGCCTATGCCTCCGGCATCGCCGCCAGCCACGCGCTCATCTGCGGCAGACTGGGCAAGGGCGATCATCTCTTGATGGCGGATACGAATTATGTGGGCGCCGCCGAGCTGGCCCGCGATACGCTGCCGCGCTTCGGCATCGAGGTTTCCTTCGCCGACACCTCAAGGCCGGACGAGGTGGCGGCGGCGATCCGGCCCAATACGAAAATGCTGTGGCTGGAAAGCCCGTCGAACCCGATCATGCGGCTGTGCGATATCGCGGCCCTGGCCCGGCTGGCGCATGGCTCGGGGGTGCGCGATGTCGCCGTCGATTCCACCTTCGCCACGCCGATCGCAACCCGGCCCCTGGCGCTCGGCGCCGATTTCGTGGTGCATTCGCTGACCAAATATATCGGCGGCCACGGCGATGCCATGGGCGGCGCCGTCATCGGCCGCAAGCGCGATCTTGACGCCCTCAATCTTGAAGCAACGGTACATTTCGGCGGCGTGATGTCGCCGTTCAATGCCTGGTTGATCCTCAGGGGCGCCGCCACCCTGCCGCTCCGCATGAAGGCGCATCAGGAGGCGGCGATGAAACTGGCGCAATTTCTGGAAAGCCATCCGGCGGTGACCCGCGTCTTGTATCCGGGCCTTGCCTCACATCCGCAGCATGGGCTGGCGGGCCGCCAGATGAAGAATTTTTCCGGCATGCTCTCCTTCCAGACCGGAGAGCCCGGCCCCAAGCTGGCGCAGCGCATGATCGAGCGGCTGGAGATCGTTCATTATGCCGTCTCGCTCGGCCATCACCGCAGCCTGATCTGCTGGATCGGCACCGATGACATTCAGAAATCCACCTACCGGCATGAGGGCGAGACGCTGCGGCGCTACCGCGACTGGGCCGGCGACGGATTGTTCCGGCTCTCGGCCGGCATCGAGGACGGCGACGATCTGTGCGCCGATCTGGCCCGGGTGCTCAGTTAGGCCGATCGGGACTGTCGGGGGCAGGAAATGCGGGCGGCATCAGCGGTGATTGTGGCCACGCCGCGGCGCTGGGGAACCTGCAATATCCCCGGCCGCCATGCCGAAGCGAATATTGGCGACCGCGAGCGCCGGTAAATGCGCTGACAATTCGCGCCGGAGAGAGTCGGAGATTGCACTCGCCGCCGCCACCGTGAGGCCGTTGTCGACGGCGATTGTCAGGTCCGCGTGCAACTTATGACCGACCCAGCGGGCTCTCGCATCGATCACCCCATCGATCCCGGCGACGTGACCGGCGGCGTGGCGGATGTCATCGACGATGCCCGGCTCGATTCCGTCGAGCATGCGGGTGAATATGGCGCGCGCCGACTGCCAGACGATGCCGAAAATCATAACCGTAATGAGCAGGCCGACGATCGGGTCGGCCAGCGGAAAGCCGAGCCAGACCCCCGCCGCGCCGGCGACCACGGCCAGACTGGTCAGCCCATCGGTGCGAGCATGGTAGCCGTCGGCGATCAAAGCGGCGCTGTCGATCTGGCGGCCGACGCGAATCCGGAAAACCGCTACAGCCTCGTTGCCGAAGAATCCGGCAAGACCGGCGATTGCCAGCCAGCCGAGCTGCTGGATCGCCTGCGGGTGAACGAGGCGGTCGATGGCCTCGTAGCCGGCCACAACGGCGCTCAGGAAGATGATCAGGACGACCGCGACCCCCGCGAGGTCCTCCGCCCGGCCCAATCCATAGGTGAAGGTTGCCGTCGGTTTCCGGCGCGCCAGCCTGAACGCGATCCAGAGTGGAATTGCCGTTGTCGCGTCGCCGAAATTGTGAACGGTGTCCGCCAGCAGGGCGACGCTGCCCGACACGAACACAACAGCGAGCTGCAGAATCGCGGTGATCGCGAGGACGACAAAAGACCATTTGATCGCCCAGATGCCCCGCTCGGTCGTTGCAATGCTCGGGTCGATGACGCCGTGGGTATGGCCGCGCCCTTCCCCATGGGCGCCGGTGGGCCGGTCATGGCCGCGACCATTGGCATGCCGGTGGCCGTGGCCACCCCAGCCGAACCAGTTGCGGATATTGTCAATCATGGCGAGCTATAGATATTTCGAGAGCACTTTGAATTCGCGAAGGGCGGTCTTGGGGTCACCCCCGTCCGTGCCGTCGCCAAGACAATGCTCGATATGATCCTGGATCAGCTCGCGCTTGGCATTGCTGACCGCCTTCTCGACGGCATGGAGTTGCTGGGCGAGATCGAGACAGCTTCGTCCTCCGGCGAACATGGCGAGGACGGAGCCCAGGTGACCGTGAGCGCGCTTCAAGCGGACAACGATAGCGGGATGGCTTGCGTGCTTCATGTTTGCCCTCGCCGGATCAGGTAGAAGCCGTAGCGGGTTTTTTCAGAACCACGAACCATATGTAGTTGAATATCCCTTCATCGACAATTTCGAAGCCGGTGCGCCGGGCCATGATTCGCCATACGTGTTTGGATGTGAGGAAGAACGAGAACGCGTTCGCCACCGCGAACATCGCCCAGCCCGGAACCCAGACCGCCATCAGGAAGCGGCTTCCGGGCTTGAGCACCCGCAATATCTCGCGAAGGGCCTGTTCCTTGTGCCGACCGAGATGGTCGTAGACATTGGTGCTTACGGCGCTATCGAAACTTTCCGCATCGAAGGGAAGAGCGGTAAGATCGGCGGTCTCTATCTTCACGCGCCCGGTCAGGCCGGCGGCGCGCAGATTGCGATCGAGGAGACCGCGCCCGCCGTCGTCGATGTAACCGGCGTCGAACCGGTCGACGGCCACGATACGGCCATTGCGCAGAACCCGGCTCAGGGCGATGGTGGTGCGGCCGGCGCCGCACCCGGCGTCGAGAACGACGTCCTGTTCGCCTCGCAGCAGATCCACCATCGGAAGCACGACATATTCGCCGCGGCCGGCCGTCCGCCTGATCAAATCGCCGGCAACGAAGAGCGCTCCGAGAAGGAGCGCCAGGAAGGCCAGGGGCCACCAAGTCGGCGCGGCCACTTGAATGGCAATAGCGGCCGCGACGACCGCGAGCGCACCGACGGCCAAGCCGTTCGTCCATCCCGCGCCCCATCCGAAATCGTACTTTTCGCCGGCGCGCGGGTCACTCTCGCCTGCGGATTTGAACACGCGCCGAACCAGACGCCGGAGCCCAAGGCTATAAAGGGACACAAGCACAATGGCGCCACCCACAAGGTGGAACGCGGCGAGCAACAGAAGGGAACCCGCTATCGCCTCCAGCGTGGGCACGTAGACCAACAGCAACAACCCCGCAGCAAGGCCGAGCGCGCCGACAATCCATTTATGGCTGTGGATGTTCTTCCACCGCGGCCGGCTCATCGGGTGATTGTGTGCCATGCAGTGTCTTTCCTCCATCGGCGCCCGGTCAGGGGTATTTCGTCAATCTACATATCCTATCCTAGAGGATAGGATATGTCAACTGCGATGGATATGGCGCCTTGTGCCGGTATCCGGCCACATGTGAAATTTCCGTCCGCCGCAGAGTTGACGGGTTAACCCGTCTTGGCCAGCTTGTCGGCCCGCTGGCGGCGGCGATAGGAGCGGATGCTGAGGGGAATGAGGGCCAGATAGGCGGCGGCCAGAACGGTGAGGAATTCCCAGGGGAAGGCGATCAGCAGAACGACCGAGAAGGCGCCGAGCCCGAGGATCGGCAGCACCAGATCGCGGGGCACCCAGGTGCCGAGAGTCTTGCCGGAATAGGTGGGCACGCGGCTGACCATCAGGAGCGCGACTGCGGTCACATAGGGAGCGATGAACAGCGCGTATTTATGGCCATCGTCGATCACGCCGAGAAAGCCGAGATAAAGCGGCAGCATGGCGAGGGCCGCGCCGGCGGGCGCCGGCGCGCCGGTAAAGAAACCCGAAGCCCAGGCGGGCTTGTCGGGATCGTCGAGGGCCACGTTGAAGCGGGCAAGCCTGAGCGCGCAACAGATGGCCAGTACCAGGGCGACGATCCAGCCCAGGGTGCGCAACTGATTGAGCGTCCAGATATAGAGGAGCAAGGCCGGCGCCACGCCGAAATTGACGAAGTCGGCCAGCGAATCGAGCTCGGCGCCGAAGCGCGAAGTGCCCTTGAGAAAGCGGGCGAGCCGGCCGTCGACGGCATCGAGCATGATCGCAAGAATGATGGCGGCGGTCGCCAGTTCGAAACGGGCTTCGAGGCCGAGGCGGATGGCGGTGATGCCGCTGCACAGGGCCAGAAGCGTGATCAGATTGGGCAGGAGATAGCGGACCGGAACCTTCGTGAAGCGGCGGGCGGGCTTCTTGGCCGTGTCGAGGCCGGCATTGAGTTCCGGATCCATGCTCAGCTCCTGCGGCCGCCGCGCTCGTCCTCTTGCGAGGCGAGATCGGCGAGAACCGTTTCGCCTGCAATGGCGCGCTGGCCGACGCTGACGAGGGCGCGCGCACCTTTGGGCAGATAAACATCGACGCGGCTGCCGAAGCGGATCAGGCCGAAACGCTGGCCGGCGGCGAGACGTTCGCCCTCGCCGACGAATTTGACGATGCGCCGGGCGATGAGGCCGGCGATCTGCACCACGCCGATGGCGCGGCCGTCGGCCATTTCGATGGTCAGCGCCTGGCGCTCGTTATCCTCGCTCGCCTTGTCGAGATCGGCGTTGAGGAAGGCGCCGGGCACATAGGCGATGCGGCGGATGGTGCCATCGACGGGGGAGCGGTTCACATGCACGTCGAAAACATTCATGAACACCGAGATGCGGGTGACCGGCTCATAGGAAAAATCGAGTTCGGGCGGCGCCGGCACTTCCTGGACCATGCTGACGCGGCCGTCGGCGGGCGAAATCACCAGGCCGTCGCGCACGGGGGTGACGCGCTCGGGGTCGCGGAAGAAATAGGCGCACCAGGCGGTGGCGAGCGCGGCCAGCCAGGCCAGGGTTTCCAGATCGAACCAGAACAGCACCAGGGTCGCGGCGGCGGCGATGGCGACGAAGCGCCAGCCCTCGCGGTGAACCGGTACAAGGGTGGATGTCACGCTATCGAGTATCGACATGGCCGCTCATGTAGCGCGGCCGGAGCCGCTTTGCAAAGTGGATGACAAATGAAACGCGCGGGGCCTCCCCGCCCCGCGCGCCCCTCTCCTCGTGCTGTATTCCTCGTCAGTGGCGCAAATCCGATCCGGCGGCCGACGGCCTGGCCCCGGCATAGGCGATCAGCGGATCGATGGCGGCATGAACATGGCCGGTGAACGGCGGCATGACCTGCGGCGGTTTCGCCAGCTTCACGGCCGTGCCGCAGGCGTTGACGCAATAGATGCCATTGCTCATCTCGATCACTTCGAGACGCACGCCGATAATGGCGTCGGCGCCCAAATTGCGGGCCTGTTCGTGCATCTGCTCGGTGGCGCTCGCCTTGGCCTGGTTCAGGCCTTCGTCAAGCTCACGGAGGCCTGTTGCATGGAGATTGCGCAGGCCGCCATAGGCGAATTTGGTGATCCGGCGGGTCCACAAACCGGAGCCCCGCAAGACGCCCAGGGTATCCTCGATGACGCGGCCGGCCACCGCCTCCAGAGTCGTAACAATCATTTGACACTCCCCAATCCCGGGATGCGACCGGCTTGTTCCACCACCGGTTCGCGTCCGATTCCCCACGGGTTTCCGCCGTGGCCTGGGCACACCTTGCGTGGCAGATGTAAACAAAGACGAATCCGAAATGGTTTCGATTCAATTTTTCGGGAAATGCCGCTCAAATTCGACCGGCAAGCTTAATGGGCCGTGGGAAATCAGGGTGTGTAACTCGTTACCCGTCTTGCCAATTCCGTATCCTTTTCGATCGCGGCTTCGATCAATTCCGCGGATTCTTCCAATTCCGCCCGCTTCAGCCGGCTCCTTGCCTCGTCGGCCTCGCGCTGGCGGTTCCACATGGCGGCATAGACGCCCTTTTTCCGGAGCAGCTTGTCATGGGTGCCGCGCTCGGCGATGCGGCCCTGCTCGAGGACGATGATCTCGTCGGCATCGACGACGGTGGAGAGCCGGTGGGCGATGACCAGCGTGGTGCGGTTCTTCGAAACCTTGCGCAAAGCGGCCTGGATTTCCTGCTCGGTGTGGCTGTCCAGCGCCGAGGTCGCCTCGTCGAGAATGAGAATGGGCGGACCCTTGAGGATGGTGCGGGCGATCGACACGCGCTGCTTCTCGCCGCCCGACAATTTCAGGCCGCGCTCGCCCACCATGGAATCGTAGCCCTTGGGCAGGCTCAGCACGAATTTGTGAATCTGGGCGAGCCGGGCCGCGGCCTCGACTTCCTCGTCCGAGGCATCGGGCCGGCCATAGCGGATGTTGTAGCGGATCGTGTCGTTGAACAGCACGGTGTCCTGGGGCACCATGCCGATCGCCGCGCGCAGCGACTTCTGGGTAACGGCGGCAATGTCATGGCCGTCGATCAGGATGCGGCCGCCGGTGACTTCATAGAAGCGGTAGAGAAGCCGCGAAATCGTCGACTTGCCGGCGCCGGAAGGACCGACGATGGCCACCGTGTGGCCGGGCGGCACGGTGAAGGAGAGATCGCGGATGATCGGGCGGGCCGCGTCATAGGCGAAGCTCACGGCATCGAAGACCACTTCGCCCTTCGCCGTCTTCAACGGTTTCGCATCGGGCTTGTCGGCGATCTCGGCATTGACGGCGAGCAGCGAGAACATCTGCTCGACGTCGATGAGGCCCTGCTTGATCTCGCGGTAGGAGGAGCCGATGAAATTGAGCGGCATGTAGAGCTGCACCATCAGGGCGTTGACCATGACGAAATCGCCCACGGTCGCCTGGCCCTTGCTGATCGCCATGGCCGACATGACCATGACGAGGGTCATGCCCAGCGCATAGATGACGGCCTGGCCGGCGTTGAGCACCGCCAGCGACACCCAGGTCTTGACCGCCGCAACTTCAAATTTCGCCATGGAGCGGTCGAAGCGTTCGGCCTCGTGCTCCTCATTACCGAAATACTTGACGGTCTCGAAATTGAGCAGGCTGTCGACGGCCTTGGTGTTGGCGTCGGTGTCGGCATCGTTCATGGTACGACGGAGATTGATGCGCCATTCGGTGGCGGCATAGGTGAACCAGACATAGAGAATGACGGTGGCAAAGATCGCCGCCGCATAGACCCAGCCGAAGGACCAGGCGAGCACGCCGGCCACCAAGGCGATTTCGAGGATGGTGGGGAAGGTGTTGAACAGGGAAAAGCGCAGCACCGTGTCGATGCCGAGGGTGCCGCGCGAGACGACGCGGGCCAGGCCGCCGGTGCGGCGCTCGAGATGAAACTTGAGCGACAGAGCATGCATATGGCGGAAGGTGCGGATCGCAAGGTCGCGCACGGCGCGCTGGCCGACCTTGGCGAAAATGGCATCGCGGATCTGGGCCAGCGCCACCATCATGATGCGGCCGACGCCATAGGCGAGCACCATGAACAGCGGCACCGAGACGGCGACCGCCGCCGTGCCGCCCACGGCGGTCAGGGCATCGGTGGCGTATTTGAAGGCAAAGGGCGTTGCGACGGTGACGATCTTGGAGAGGACGAGCGCCAGCATGGCCGCGACGATCCGCAGCTTCAGGTCGGCGCGGCCCCGCGGCCAGAGATAGGGCAGAAGCTGCTTGAGCGTCTGCCATTGGTCGCCGTCGCCGCTTATCGCCGACGGCGTCAGTTTGCGAGTCATGGGTTCGCCGCTATTGCGCCGCGGCTCCGCTTTCCTCGGGGGTCAGCGGGACACGGCGGCGGGGATCGATCTTTTCGGGCGGCACCACTTCCGGCGTGGCGAAAATCTGGCCCGGATAAATCCGGTCGGGATTGCGGATGAACTCCTTGTTGGCCTTATAGATGACCGTATATTTGAAGCCGCTGCCATAGATGACTTGCGAAATCCGCCACAGATTGTTGCCGGGCTGGATGACGACGCGGCCCAGCTTGGGCGCCGCCACGGCGGTTGCGACGGCAGCCTGGGTCCCGGTGGCGGCAGCGACGGCCGGCGCCTCCGCCCCGGGCACCGCAGTCTGGACTTCCGGCTCGGCGGCGGCGACTTTGGCGGCCTCTTCACGGAAGAAGGGCAGTTCGACGCGGCTGGCGACCGCACCCGCGGCATCGATCTCGTCGATGCGCAAAGTGTGATTGCCGGGGGCGATTTGGGCGGCGCCGAGGAAGCTCCAACGGCCATCGGCGCCGGATTTGGTTTCGCCCACGGCGGCGTTGTCGACATAGAGGCGCTCGGTGCTGCCGGCCGTGCCGCGGCCCGAGAACATGATATTGCCCTGGCTGTCGTAATCGACGGCGTCGAGGCTCACGGTAACGGCGGGCGCGGCGGAAGCTTCTACCGGGGCCGTCGTCTCGGGCTGGGCTGGAGCGGCCTCGGCGGCGGGTGCTTGAAGAACCTCCGTCGGCTGGTCCTGCGAAACGACGGCGGCCATGACCTGCTGCTGTTCATTTTCCGGCACGGCGACGGCGACGGTCTCGCCCGCCGGCATGAAGGCGGCGGTGCCGGCGGGCTTTATTTCAAGGGTCAGCGCGCCGGTTCCAACCGGCAGCGGCTGCTCGGGGACGACGACGAAATTGCCGTCCTGGTTAGAAACGCTGTTGCCGATCGGCTGGCCGTTGAGCTTGATCACCACTTCCGAGCCGGCGACGGCGCGGCCGGCGATCACCGCCTCGCCGGTCTTCTCGATGCGCACCGTGTCGAAACCGGGCGCTTCGGCGGCGGGTACGGCGGCCGTTTCAACGGCCGGGACACTTGCCGGTTCGGCGACAGGCGCGGTCGCCGTTTCGGCGGCCGGAGCTGTTGCCGGTATGGCGGCGGGTGCGGTTGCTTCAGCCGCGGGCGCGGCAGGTTGCGCGGGCGCCGCCGGAGCTTGGGCCGCGGCCTGGGGCTCGCTCTTGTACCAGCGGTCCTTGGTCACGCCGGCCAGCACCAGCACTGTCACCAGGGCCAAACCGATGAAAACCGCCAGCGGGTTATTCTTCATTCCTGAGCCGTTCTGTTCCATATTCTGTACCTACCTGTGGCGATTGGACCCTTCACCAGATCCCGGTTGCGGTCTTAATAGGGCCCCAAGCGGCTTTCTGCAAAGATTCGCTGCACATTATCATCTGCGGCCAATTTGCCGCCTCGCTCTTCAATTCTGTCACAGCCAAGGATTGTAATGACTGCACCATTGAGAAAACTCTGTGTCTATTGCGGCTCGGGCCCGGGCCGCAATGCAGCCTATATGGAAGCGGCCCGCGGCCTCGGCAAGGCGATGGCGGAATCCGGCATTGGGCTCGTATATGGCGGCGGCGGCCTGGGGCTGATGGGCGAAACGGCTCGCGCCGTGCTGGCGGGCGGCGGCCATGTCACCGGCATCATCCCGGAATTCCTGGTGAGCAAGGAGCGGATGCTGACCGACGTCAATGAACTGATCGTCACCCGCGACATGCACGAGCGCAAGATGACCATGTTCGAGCGGGCTTCCGGCTTCGTGGCGCTGCCGGGCGGGCTCGGCACGCTCGAGGAGCTCACCGAAATTTCCACCTGGGCGCAGCTCGAGCAGCACGCCAAGCCGATCATCCTGTGCAATATCGGCGGCTACTGGGATCCGCTGGTGGCGCTCTTCAATCACATGCGCCAGGAAAAATTCATCCGCGAGGGCCTCGAGTTCAAGATGGACGTCGTGAAGAGCGCCGATGAGGTTATCCCCGCCTTCGAATACCGGCTGCAGAAAACCCGCGACCATGTGGCGGCGGAGCCGCTGCTGCGCAAGCTTTGAGCATGTTCCGCCAAAGTGCGCGCACTTTGGCGACAAGAACATGCTCCAAGCATTAAATCTGGCGCGATTTCTTTCCGGCGAAGTGGAACCACTTCGCCGGAAAGCGCGCTAGACCGGCTCCGCGACGGCGGCGCGGCGGCTTCGCTCGCCGCGGATGGTGGAGACGGAGAAGATCGCCAGCGCCGTCCAGATAATGACGAAGGACAGGAGCTTCCACTTGTCCAGGGGCTCGCCGAAGATGAAGACGGCGGTGAGGAAAACCAGCGACGGCGAGATATATTGCAGAAGGCCGGCGGTCGAATAGCGGATGCGCTTGATCGAGGCGGCGAAGAGGACGAGCGAGGACGCGGTGAGGGCGCCGCAGCCCATCAGCATGGCGGTGTCGAACAGGGTGCCGCCGAAGCGGGCCTGCCCGCGGCTTGCCAACCAGGCTTCGGCCAGCAGCAGCGGCACGGCGATGATGCCGGTTTCGATGAGAAAGCCCTGGGTGGGGCCGACCGGAATGGTCTTGCGCAGGAAACCGTAGAGACAGAAGGTCACAGCCAGCATCACGCCGAGCCAAGGAAAGACACCGGCGGCGACGGTCTGGACCAGCACGGCGACGGCCGCCAGCCCGATCGCCACCATCTGGGCGCGGCTGAAGCGCTCGCCGAGGAAAAGATAGCCGGCCACCACATTGAGCAGCGGATTGATGAAATAGCCCAGACTCGATTCCAGCGTGCGGCCGACCTCGATCGACCAGACATAGAAGCCCCAGTTGAACACGATGAGGCCGCTGGTCAGCGTCAGGATGGCGAGGGTGCGGGGCGAGGCCACGGCTTTCCGCACATCGCGGTATTGCGCCAAATACCAGACAATTGCCGCGGCGATGGGCAAGGACCAGAGTCCGCGGTTGACGGCGATCTCGTCGGGCGAGATATGGCGGATCGGGCCGAAATAGACGGCCATGCCGCCCCAAACGAGTTGGGCCAGGACGGCGAAGAGCACGCCCTTTTCGGTTTCGCTAAGACTTGCACGGGTCATGGGTGTATCGGGGGCGGACATGGCAGCCGTTTAGCCTTGGCCGCCGCCACGCGCAAACGGC